>RFNL01000290.1 GCA_009927195.1 Betaproteobacteria bacterium
CACTGCGATTTTGGAAAACCATTGATTGTTCAACACATGCTCCGACAAGTTACACCCAAGCCCAAAACGGATGATGGGTAGCTTGAGGTCATTTTAGGCTTTTCAATGCCCCATCGTTACAAATGGGATAAAAGCCAGGGCCAAAAGGGGAAACTGGGGTTGCATCGCCTGAAAAAGGCGAACAACCCAAAGTGTTCCAGACTCAAAGCGGGGTTTTCAATTCCATCCCAACCAGAAAGGTTTCGGCGGATTTGTCCCTGCTGGCCTTGGGCTTGATGGGTTTGACCGTTTTGAATTGATCTTTGAACAACTGCGCCCATTGCGCATAGCCCGAGCCATGAAAGACCTTGGCCACCAAAGCGCCTTGGGGTTTCAGGTGGTGGCGACAAAAATCCAGGGCGAGTTCGACCAAATGCGCAATGCGGGCCGCATCGACCGATGCCAAGCCCGACAAATTGGGGGCCATGTCTGACACCACCACATCCGCCAGACGGCCCGCCAAAGCCAATTCCAAAGAATGCAGCATGGCATCGTCGCGCAAGTCGCCTTGCAAAAAATGCACACCTTCGATCGGCTCCATGGGCAATAAGTCCAAGGCAATGATGGTGCCTTGCAAAGCACCAACTGCTGCCCCTTGGGGGGATAAACGCCGGCGTAAATACTGGCTCCAAGCGCCGGGTGCACTGCCCAGGTCGACCAACACTTGACCAGGTTTGATCAGGCCCAATGTTTCATCGATCTCTTTGAGCTTGTACGCCGCACGGGCCCGGTAACCCTCTTTTTGTGCCAGTTTGACGTAGGGGTCGTTGACATGGTCATTGAGCCATGATTTGTTGACTTTTTTACTTTTGGTTTTGATCTTCATGGGCCAGTCTGGGGTCAGGGGATAATACCCGCCATGGCCGCGATCATGCTCACCCCCGCACAGCGCAAAGATCACCGCGCGCGCGCTCATCATCTGGACCCGGTGGTGATGATCGGCAACGATGGTCTGACCGCTGCGGTGGCCAAAGAGGTCGAAGCCGCCTTGCAAGCCCATGGATTGATCAAGATCCGGGTTTTAGGCGATGACCGGTATGCTCGAGAAGCCATGCTGCTTCAACTGGCCGACAGCTTGAATGCCGCACCCATTCAACACATCGGCAAATTGCTGGTGTTGTGGAGGCCGCTCGAGGAAAAAAAGCGCATCGCGCCAGAAGACCGCATGCCCGGCCCACGAGAGGTCAAAGTGCTCAAATACAGCAAGCGTGGTGGCCAACGGCCTGAGGTCAAACGTTTGCAGGTGCTGGGCAACCAGCGGCTCACCGCCGGCGGCCAGGTCAAACGCGCCAAGCCCAAGCAACGCTCACTGAAAAAAATCAATCAAACCTGAGTGGTGGCTTTGCGCTGGGCAAGCCCCAGAATTTTCAGTGGGGGGCGCTGGCCTGCGTTTCGCTGCCCAGTTGCCAGCTGTGAACCGTCACGCAAACCCATTGCAACAACCAAGCTGAAGTGCCCAAACCGTGCCACAAGACCAGGTTGTCTCGCGCAAGGATGCGCGGCGCAATGCCCCACTCCAAAATCGCGGTGCACAACAGTGCCGCGACCACCCACAGCGATGGGGCATCTGTTCGAGCCTGCAAACGGGCCACGCGCTGGGCCACCCACAAACTGGACAAGCCGCAGGCCAAACCCACCCAGGCTTGCGCGCTGAACAAATGCGCGGCCAAACCAGCGGCCACTGCTTTGCTGGGCGCATGGGCAAAAAGCAAAGGCACAACCCATGCCCCCAAGCCGGTGAGGCTGCCCCACCACAAGGCAGCGACCAGCAGCATGACGCGACGCCAGCGCATCAGCGGTAAATCACTTGCATGATTTCGTAGCGCCTTTGACCCCCAGGGGCTTGCACCACGGCCACATCACCGCTTTCTTTGCCGATCAAGGCCCGCGCAATCGGGCTGCTGATGTTGATCAATCCCAATTTCAGATCGGCCTCATCTTCCCCCACGATTTGATAAGTGACGCGGTCTCCTGATTCCTCGTCCTCCAACTCCACGGTGGAGCCAAACACCACTTTGCCCTCGGCATGAAGGCTGCTGGGGTCGATCACAGAGGCCATCGACAGTTTGCTTTCGATGTCTTGGATACGCCCTTCGATAAAGCCTTGACGGTCTTTGGCCGCATCGTATTCGGCGTTCTCACTCAAATCGCCTTGGGCGCGGGCTTCGGCGATGGCTTGGATCACCGCCGGGCGATCCACCGTCTTGAGTCGGTGCAACTCTTCCTTGAGTTTTTCAGCGCCGCGCAGGGTGATGGGGATGGTGGCCATGTCTCAAAATCCTAAAAAAAAACGCTGGAGGTCGCCCCCCAGCGGTGTGTTGTTATGCCTGAATTATGCCGTCAATTGGGCGTGCAAAGCCTGCACCGATTCCACCTCTAGGTGGTCCATGTGCTTCATGCCTTGCACCGCCGCCTCGGCACCAGCGATGGTGGTGAAAGTGGTCACCCTGGCGAGCAAAGCGGAGGTTCGGATTTGGCGCGAATCGGCAATGGCGTTGCGCCGCTCCTCCACGGTGTTGATGACCAGGGCGATCTCGTTGTTTTTGATCATGTCCACCACATGGGGTCGGCCCTCGGTCACTTTGTTGACAGTCACCACTGCCAATCCAGCGGCCGAAATCGCCTGCGCCGTGCCCTTGGTGGCCAATAATTGAAAACCCATGGCCAGCAGATCGCGCGCCACGGCCACAGCCCTGGCTTTGTCATTGTTTTTGACCGTCAAAAAAACCTTGTTCACCGCATCGTTGGGTCGCGGTAATTTGGTGCCCGCCCCCAACTGGCTTTTCACAAAAGCCTCGCCAAAGGTTTTGCCCACGCCCATGACTTCGCCGGTGGACTTCATCTCTGGACCCAAAATGGTGTCCACGCCGGGGAATTTGACGAACGGGAAAACCGCCTCTTTGA
>RFNL01000053.1 GCA_009927195.1 Betaproteobacteria bacterium
CCCCTTGGGGGTGGAAGGCACCACCAATTGGTTGCAAGCGGCAGCCTCGGAATTTGGGGTCGACCCCAGTTTGTTCGACAGGGTCACAGCCGCTGCGCGCCAGCGGGCTGAAAAAGCCTTGGCCGCACAACGCCAAATGCTGCAAGGTCAGCGCATCTTTTTCTTTCCAGACTCGCAATTGGAGATCCCACTGGCGCGTTTTGTGCATCGTGAACTGGGCATGGCATTGGTCGAAGTGGGCACACCTTATTTGCACCGCCAACACATGGCCAGCGAATTGGCATGGCTGCCCAGCGGCACCCGCATCAGCGAAGGCCAGGACGTGGACCTGCAACTCGATCGCTGCTTGGCCGACGCACCTGACTTGGTGGTGTGCGGCCTGGGTTTGGCCAACCCGCTGGAGGCCCAAGGCATCACCACGAAATGGGCCATCGAATTGGTCTTCACCCCCATCCAGGGTTATGAACAAGCAGGCGATTTGGCCAGCCTGTTCAGTCGCCCGGTCAAACGCCGCATCAAGCTGGCGGCCTGAAAGCGCAGGGACACTACATGCAACTGACGCTTTGGACCTATGAAGGACCGCCCCACGTGGGCGCGATGCGCGTGGCCACCGCCATGCGCGATGTGCACTATGTGCTGCATGCACCGCAAGGGGATACCTACGCCGATTTGCTGTTCACCATGATCGAGCGGCGATCCAAACGCCCGCCCGTGACCTACACCACCTTCCAAGCGCGCGACCTCGGCGGCGACACCGCCGAGTTGTTCAAAGCATCAGCCCGCCAAGCGATGGCGCGCTTCAAGCCCGCCGCCATGTTGGTGGGGTCTTCATGCACCGCAGAGCTGATCCAAGACGACCCTGGTGGCTTGGCGCAGGCCTTGCAATTGCCCATCCCGGTGGTGGCGCTGGAGTTGCCCTCCTACCAGCGCAAGGAAAACTGGGGTGCGAGCGAAACCTTTTACCAACTCTGCCGTCACCTGGTGCAACCGCCTGGCAAGGCGGTGGCCAAGCCCCGGCCCAGTTGCAACATCCTGGGCCCCAGCGCCTTGGGTTTTCGCCACCGCGATGATGTCAAAGAGATCACCCAATTGCTGAACGATTTGGGCGTGGATGTGGCGGTGGTGGCCCCGCTCGATGCCCGTGTGGCCGACATCCAAAAGCTCGCCCAAGCCGATTTCAATGTGGTGCTCTATCCCGAAATCGGGCTCAGCACCGCCCAGTGGTTGCAGCGCCAGTTTGACCAGCCTTACACCAAAACCGTGCCCCTGGGCAGCCACGCCACGCGCGACTTCATCGCCGAGGTCTGCGCCCTGACGGGCTTGCCGGTTCCCGGCCATGACCCCGAAAACGCCCACGCACCCTGGTATGCCAAGTCGGTCGACTCGACCTATCTCACCGGCAAGCGGGTCTACATATTTGGCGATGCCACCCACGTGTTGGCCGCTGCGCGCATCGCCAGCCAAGAAATGGGGTTTGAAGTGGTTGGTCTGGGCACCTATAGCCGCGAGTTCGCGCGCGAAGTGCGCGACTGCGCCAAGCGGCATGGGGTGGAAGCCTTGATCACCGATGATTACCTGGAAGTCGAAGGCCAAATCCAAGCGCTGCAA
>RFNL01000221.1 GCA_009927195.1 Betaproteobacteria bacterium
TGTTTGACACCTGGGTTCACCCCTTGATGATGGGCCTGGAAGAGCACCTGATTGGCATGTTCCGGGAAGATTTCGAGTTCCATGCCAGCGCCTCACCGTCCCACCTGGGCCGAACCCGCTCCAACCCAGCGCCAGCAAGCCCCATGCACGCTGACGCAACGGCTGGTTCATCCACTGCGGCCGTGGAGTGCGCGCCCCAGCCCGTGCCCAACTTGACCGAGCCCCAACCAGTGGCCTCCACCCCGGCCACCTGGAGCACCGAGGCTGAGAAAGAGTTGGGAAAAATCCCGTTTTTTGTGCGGGGCAAAGCGCGCCGCAACACCGAACGATTTGCCCTGGACCAGGGTGTTGCGACCATCACCGTGGAGACGCTCTACGATGCCAAAGCCCATTTCAGCCAGTAAGGCAGCCAGCGCCAATCACCCCCGCATGAGCGTGGTGTTGTTGACCATGGACAGCCATTTGGCCAGTGCCGCCAGCAATGCGGCCGAGCGCTTGGCCTCTCAATTGCCCGGTGTTCAATTGCAAACCCACAGCGCGTCGGCATGGCGCGACAGTGAGTCCCACCTGGCCGCTTGTTTGGCGGCGGTGGCCCAAGCCGACATCGTCATCGTCACCATGCTCTTCATGGAAGACCATTTCTTGCCGGTGCTGGAAGCTTTGCAAGCCCGTCGCGAACAATGTGATGCGATGGTATGCATCATGTCAGCGCCACAGGTCACGCAACTCACCCGCATGGGCAAGTTGGTCATGGGCCGCGAGTCTGGTGGGTTGATGGCCTTGCTCAAAAAGCTGCGCCCGAATGCCAAACACAATGAGTCGGGTGAAGAAAAGGGTGCCTCTGCCAGCGCGGGGGCCCAACAAATGGCGATGCTGCGCCGCTTGCCCAAACTGCTGCGGTTCATCCCCGGCACCGCGCAGGACCTGCGGCTGTACTTTTTGACCATGCGCTACTGGCTGGCGGGCTCCGGGCACAACATTGAGCACCTGGTCAAAGCGCTGATCCACCGTTATGCACAAGGGCCACGCCAAGCCTTGCGCGCCTTGGTCCAAGTGGAAGACCCGATCGAATACCCCGAGGTGGGTCTGTACCACCCGCAAATGAAAAACCGCATCAGCGAGCACCTGAGCGACCTGCCCGGACACGGCCTCAAAGACAAACCTGCCGTCGGGTTGCTGCTGCTGCGCTCTTACCTGTTGGCCGGCAACACCGCCCACTACGATGCGGTGATCGCCGCCTTGCAGTCACGGGGCTTGCGGGTCATTGCCGCATTTGCCAGTGGCTTGGACGCGCGTCCCGCCATGGACCGGTATTTCAAATCCGGCACAGGCGCCGATACCACGGGCCAGATCGAGTTGCTGGTGTCACTCACTGGTTTTTCCCTGGTGGGTGGGCCGGCCTATAACGATGCCTCTGCCGCTGAAGTGGCCTTGCGCGAACTCGATGTGCCCTACATTGCGGCCCATCCGCTGGAGTTTCAATCCATCGAGCAATGGGGCCATTCCACCCGAGGCTTGTTGCCAGTGGAAAACACCATCATGGTGGCCATTCCTGAGCTCGACGGCTCCATCTTGCCCATGGTGTATGGCGGTCGCCCCGGTCCGGCCGGTCAAACCTGTAGCGGTTGCGAAAAACAATGCGTCTTTCCCACCGGTCCGCGCAGCCAAGATATGTTCACTTGCAGCGAGCGCACCCACATGCTCAGTGCCCGGGTCGAACGCTTGGTGCGCTTGCGCAACAAGCCACGCGCACATCGAAAATTGGCCATTGTGCTGTTCAACTTCCCGCCCAACGCAGGTAGCGTGGGCTCGGCAGCCTATTTGTCGGTGTTTCAATCATTGTTCAACACCTTGCAGCGACTCTCGCAAGAGGGCTACCAGGTCGATTTGCCCGCCAGCGTGGATGACTTGCGCCAACGCCTGTTGCAAGGCAATGCCAGCCGATACGGCACCCAGGCCAATGTGCTACATGCCATCGATGTCAACCACCATGTCAAAAACGAACGCTGGCTATCGGAGATTGAAGCGCAATGGGGCAGCGCACCGGGCAAGCACCTGACCAACGGGCAATCCTTGTTTGTGTTGGGCGCGGCCTTTGGGCAGGTGGTGGTCACGGTGCAGCCGAGCTTTGGCTACGAAGGCGACCCGATGCGCTTGCTGTTTGAAACCGGTTGCGCACCCACCCATGCTTTCAGCGCTTTTTATCGCTATTTGCGCGAGGACTACGCTGCCGATGCGGTGTTGCACTTTGGCACCCATGGGGCGTTGGAGTTCATGCCCGGCAAACAAACCGGCTTGTCGGCCCAGTGCTGGCCCGACCGATTGATTGGTGAGTTGCCCAATGTGTATTTGTATGCCGCCAACAACCCCTCAGAGGGTGCCTTGGCCAAACGTCGCGGCAATGCCACCTTGGTCAGCTACCTGACCCCATCGCTGACCCATTCCGGTCTGTACAAAGAATGGGTTCATTTGCAGCAGTCGATCGAGCGCTGGCAGCAAATGGGGCCCGACCAAGCGCAGGACCGCGCCGGTTTGACACAACTCATCCATGAGCAAGCACGGGCCATCGACCTGACGGTCCCCAGCGCCTTTGACCCGGCTTCAGATGACACCAACGCCCCATGGGTCGAATCACTGCAAAACCAACTGCTGGAGTTGGAATACGCCCTGATTCCGGAGGGCTTGCATGTCATCGGTCAGACCCCTACCCGCAGCCAGCGTTTGCAAACCCTGCAAGTCATGGCCGATGCCATGGGCCTGACCCAACTCAAAAACCAAACCGAATTCATGCAAGCCCTGGTCGATGGGGCCAGTGCGGCGCAACTCAGCGCCAAACTGAACCACCACGCCAATGACAAAGCGCTGGCCGAGTCTTTGCGCCAATTGGTGCGCACCAATGAATTGCTGGGTCAAGACCATGAAATGCAAGGCCTGATGCGCGCCCTGGATGGTCGCTATCTGCCACCCGCACCCGGCGGCGACCTGATCCGCAACCCCAATGTGTTGCCCACTGGTCGCAACCTGCATGGGCTGGATCCGTTTCGCATGCCATCGGCATTTGCGGTGCGCGATGGACAAAAACAAGCCGAAAAGTTGCTCGCCCGCTATGCCCAAGACCACCAAGCCATGCCCGAAACCGTGGCCATTGTGTTGTGGGGTACTGACAACCTGAAAACCGAGGGCGGTCCTTTGGCGCAGGCACTGGCTTTAATGGGTGCACAGCCCCGCTTTGACAGCTATGGGCGACTCGCTGGTGCCAGCTTGTTGCCGCTGGACACCTTGGGTCGCCCACGCATAGACGTGGTCATGACCTTATCGGGCATTTTCCGAGACCTGCTGCCCATGCAAATTCGCTTGCTCGCCGAGGCCTCCTTTTTGGCCGCCAGCGCCAACGAACCGGTGGAACAAAACTTCGTTCGCAAACATGCCCTCGCCTACATGGCCGAACATGCGGGCAGTTCCATCGAAGATGCATCGCTGCGGGTGTTTGGCAACACCGAAGGGGCTTATGGGGCCAACGTCAATCACCTCATCGACAGCAGTTGCTGGGAAAACGAAAACGAATTGGGCGACGCCTTCACCCAACGCAAAGGTTTTGCCTACGGCCGCGAAGGTCGCCCGGTGCGCAACACGGCTGTGCTGCAAAGCGCGCTGGCCAGCGTGTCACTGACCTACCAAAACCTCGACTCGGTGGAACTTGGCGTGACCAGCATCGACACCTACTTTGACACCTTGGGCGGCATCAGCCGTGCTGTGCTGCAAGCCAAGCACCAACGCGATGGCAACGGTGCAAAAGCCCCGCCCGTTTTCATTGGTGACCAGACCCAGGGTGAGGGCGTGGTGCGCAGTTTGACCGAACAAGTGGCGCTGGAAA
>RFNL01000056.1 GCA_009927195.1 Betaproteobacteria bacterium
GGGCCGAGCCTTTGTAGGGGATATGGGCCAGTTCGGTGCCGGTCATGCTTTTGAACAATTCGGCCGACAAGTGGGCCGAGCTGCCGATGCCGCCGGAGGCGTAATTCAACTTGCCCGGGTTGGCCTTGGCCAGGGCCACAAAATCGGCCACGGTTTTGGTCTTGGTGTTGGGGCTGACCACCATCACATTGGGGGTGGTGCAAATCAAGGCCACGGGCACAAAATCTTTCACCACATCGTAGGGCAGCTTGCTGTAGATGCCTGCGTTAACGCCGTGCGAACCGGCATTGCCCACGATCATGGTGTAGCCATCGGCGGGCGATTTGGCCACCGCATCCGACCCCAGGACCCCACCGGCCCCCGGTTTGTTGTCGATCACCACGGCTTGACCAAGTTCGCGCGAAATTTTGTCGGCCACCAAGCGCCCGGTCACGTCTGAGCCATCCCCAGGTGTGCTGGGCACCACCCAGCGGATGGGTTTGCTTGGATAGGTTTGCGACCAGCAGCTGGCACTGGTGAGCAGCAAAGCGGTCAGGGTACACAACAAGCGCATGTTTTTTCTTTCAAAGCCATCGCCTCATTCTGACATGGGTGACGCTCGCGTTAAGCTTGGCATTGGCACGCCCGTTTGGGGGGAAATCAGGAGCAAACGCAATGGCAATTTCATGGATGACGGCCCTCAAGGTAGTGCCTTGGGGCAAAGTGTTGGAGCATGCGCCCCAAGTCTTGGACAAGGCCCGCAGTTTGATGGACAAACACCTGGCGGGTACCACAGCGACCGACACCGCTGTCAAGCCCGAGGCGCAGGCCGGTGAAGTGCCCAGCCTGGGAGAGTTGAAAAACCGCTGCATCGCCCTGCAAGCGCAATATGAGCAAATCCGGCAGTCCCAGCAGCAAATGGCCCAAACCATGGCCGAACTGGCCGAACAAAATGCCAGCTTGATCGGGGTCGTCAACCGATTGCAGTCTCGGTTGCGGTTTTGGTCGCTGGCCGTCGTGGTGCTGGCTGGTGGGGTTTTGGCCCTATGGTGGGTGCGCCATGCGCTCTGATCGTTTCGATCAGTGTGTGCTTTGGCTTTAAAGTGCTCGTTTGGGTATCCAACCCCTTCGCATCGTTGATAGGACTGAAAGTCCAGGATGCATGTTGTTCAACCGGAGAGTGAGAGATGAGTCCAGAAATGTCCCAAACCCTGACCCAGACTGGCGCAGGCACGCCGATGGGCAAGTTGATGCGCCGCTACTGGGTACCCGTGGTCATGTCCAGCGAAATCGCCGAGCCCGACGGCCCACAAGTGCGGGTGCAAATCATGGGAGAAAAGTTGTTGGCATTTCGCGATACCGATGGCTTGCCCGGTTTGATCAGTGAGTTTTGCTCGCACCGGGGCGTGTCGCTGTTTTTTGGGCGCAACGAAGAAAAAGGCATTCGCTGCGCTTACCACGGCGTGAAGTTTGACCGACTCGGCAACTGTGTTGATGTGCCGTCTGCGCCGCAAATGTGCGAGAAGATGAAGATCGTGGGCTACCCCTGCATGGAGCGCGGCGGTGTGGTGTGGGCTTACATGGGCCCGCCGGAACTCCAGCCATCACCCCCCGAGGTGGAGTGGTGCTTGCTGCCGCCCAGCCATGTGTTTGTGTCCAAGCGCTGGCAGGTCTCCAACTATTTGCAGGCGATGGAAGGTGGCATCGACACCGCCCATGTGTCCTATGTGCACAGCATGGACGTGACCACCGACCCCATGCACCGGGGCGTGAAAGCGCTGGATTACATCAAGGCCGATGGGAATGTGGTGTTCAACATTGAAAAAACCGACTTTGGGATGACCTTGCTGGGTCGCCGCAAGGGCGAACCCGACAGCTTTTATTGGCGCATCACCCAGTGGTTGTTTCCTTGGTACACCCTGATTCCGCCGTTTGGCGACCATGCCCTGGGTGGCCATGTGTGGGTGCCCATTGACGACCACAACTGCTGGGCCTGGAGCATCAACTACCGGCCCGAGGCCCCCTTGGGCGAAGAAGAGTTGATGCACATGCGGCACGGGCGTGGCATCCACAATGAATACGAAACGCCAGGCAGTTTTATTCCCAAGGCGAATGCATCCAATGACTACCTGATCGATCGCAAAGCCCAAAAAGAACGCCGCCTCTACAGCGGTGTCGCAGGCATTGCCGCGCAAGACTACTCCTTGCAAGAGAGCATGGGCCCGATCCAAAACCATGCCGAAGAAAAGATTTTGCCCACCGACCGCGGCATCGTGATGGCGCGGCGCATGCTCTATGAGGCGGCCACCGATTTGGCCAAAGGCGTAGAACCCCCCGCGTTGAATGCTGCATCGCAACGGGTGCGCGCCGCCGGTGTATTGCTGGACAAAGAACAAGACCCTGTAGCGTGGGCCAAAGCACATTTGGCCAACGATCTGACCCAGCCGGTCTACACCCTGTGATGCGCTGGGGCTTTGGCACAATGATCTCAATCCCCACCGTTCAAGGAGATCCCATGTCCCATCAAAGCCTGCTCAAAGGCCTGGCCCTGTCTTGCAGTTTGCTGGCCGTCTCGGCTTGGGGCCAGGAGATGGCTCGGGTCGTCTCCAGCACCCCTGTGATTCAAGCCGTCTCGGTCACTGAACCCAATTGTTTGCCGGCAGACACGGTTGCGGCCCAATGCGGGGTTGTGTCGACGGTGCAAAACCGCATCACGCACTTCAACGTGGTGTATGAATATGGCGGCAAAACCTACAACACGGCCTTGGCCCAGGACCCGGGACAGTGGCTGCCCATCCGTGTGACCCCAGTGCTCGAGTCGGCCGTGCCCCTTGCGCCCCCTGCACCCGTGTGGGTGGCGGCACCCATGCCCGATCCCGTCGTGGTGGCCCCTTATCCCTATGTCTATGCCCCGGTTTATCGACCCTATCCTTTCTCCGTTCACTTTGGGGTTTATGGGGGACGCGGTTTCCGCCATTGGCGTTGAGACAGCCGCATCAATGGTCGGCGCTGGTGCGAACATTTCTGCCGATCGCACCCCATATTGAGCACTCACTTGTTGCATATTTTTCACGGCTGGCGCATCGCTGGCGCGGCCAGCACCTTGCAATTCATGCAAGCCGCTTTGCTGACCCAATCGTTTGGCGCTTATGTGGCGTTACTGGCCGAGGAACAGGGATGGAGCAAAACATCGTTGGCCGGCGCGGCGGCCATGCAATCTTTGGAGGCTGCCATTTTGGGCCCCTTGCTCGGTTGGGTGATGGATCGTTTTGGGCCTCAAGCCATGATTCGTTGGGGCGTCGTGGTCTTTGCGATTGGGTTTTTCATGCTCAGTCAATTGCAAACCTTGACCGGCTTTTACGTCAGCGCCATCACCATGGCGATTGGAGCGAGTTTGTGCGGATACTTTCCGTTGACCGTGGCCATCATTCATTGGTTTGAGCGCCACCGAGCGCGTGCTTTGTCGCTGTTGAGTTTGGGGCTGGCCTTGGGCGGATTGGCTGTGCCCTTGGTGGCCTGGTCCATGCACAGTTTTGGCTGGCGCGACACGGCCATTGCTTCAGCGGTGCTGGCTTTGTTGCTGGGAATTCCATTGGCTTCGGTCATTCGCGGTCGGCCCGAGGACATGGGTTTGAACGTCGACGGCTTACCCAAGCCCGCGACCCTGACGGTCGATGGGGGCGATCATTCGGCCAGTTCCGGCATCGAATTCACCGCCAGGCAAGCATTGCGCACCCAGGCTTTCTGGTTGTTGGGCGTGGGGCACGGCGTGGCTTTGCTGGTGGTCACCGCGGTCAATGTGCATGCCATCACCCACATGAAAGAGGGTTTGGGCTATTCGGTGGCCGAGGCCGCTTGGTTCATCTTGCTGATGACGGTGGGCCAGGTCTTGGGGGTGTTGTCGGGGGCCTGGATGGGCGATAAATACGACAAGCGCCGCGTTTCAGCCACTTGCATGTTGATGCATGGTGCCGGCTTGTTGTTGCTGACCTATGCCACCCACTCGGCGGAATTGGTGGCCTTTGCGCTGTTGCATGGTGTGGCCTGGGGTTTGCGCGGT
>RFNL01000453.1 GCA_009927195.1 Betaproteobacteria bacterium
GGAATTCGTGAATATGCCAAATTTTAGGTTGTCAGGGGTTCTTGTTGAATGATGCCATCGGCGCTGGGCCTTGGGGGTCAACTGGTTTCATGCCCAAACATCTACTTCGGTGCCCAAAGTGTCGAGATTGTCTTTGGCTTTTTGGGAGGGGCGTTGCGAAACGTCGGTATCTGCATCGGGCGTGGAAGGGCCAGGCACCTCAGTCACTCCCAGGGTGAGGGGCTTGGTCACAGCGGATATTTTCCGGATAGCCCCCTGAGCCTTGTTCAGGGGGCGATTGATACTGACGCCAGTGATTTTCATGACCGCTCCTGCCATTGCAATCCAAGATTGCAAACGGGTTCGGCAGAATTCTAGTGAACTTTAAAGAAATTTAAAAATAAATCACCTCGCACCACCCGCCTTCGTCCGACAGTGACCTGTAGGGTCAGTCGTAGAAAGAGGTTGTCGTGCAGCACATCACCTTTTGCGACAGATTGCTTCGCAAAAACGGTTGTAATGCCAGTTGCATGGGTCGGCCATAGCGCGGTAACCCGTCTGAATGGGTTTTTAGGACCCCATTTTCTGATGGATTCACCACGGCCTTGTAAGAGGCCACCAAAGTACTGCCTTGTTCCAGATGCGCCTGCGCCAGATGCGGGGCTATGGCAATGGCTTGTTCAAAACTTTGCAAGGCCTCATTGAATTGTTGCATCGCTTTGAGCGCGCGACCGCGGTTGTAATGGGCTTGCGCAAAACGCGGGTCCAACTCCACTGCCATGGTGAAACTGTTGAGCGCAGGTTCCAATTGTTGCAATTGCAGCAATGCCAAGCCGCGCTCATTGTGGGCTTGGGGCAATTGGGGTTTGAGCTCGATGGCTTTGTCAAAGCTTTCCAACGCCCGCTCGGCCAGTTTTTGCTCCAACAAAATGCGGCCACGCGCCAGGTGATTGAGCGCGTCCTGAGGGTTCAAGGCAATGGCTTGGTCAAAACTGTCCAATGCCGCATCCCACTGGCGCAGGGCATGAAAGGCTTGTCCACGGTCATGCAAAGTTTGGGCATCGCTTTGCAGGGCAATCGCCCGGTTGTAACTGGCAATGGCCTTGTCCCAGAGCTTCAAATGAACCCAAACTTTGCCCATTTGGTGGTGCAGTTTGCCATTTTGCGGGTGCAAAGCAATGGCTTGTTTCAAGCCTTGCAAAGCGTTATCCGGTTGTTTGAGCGCCATCAAGGCATGGGCCCGTCCCAGGTGCGAAGGTATGTATTGGGGATCCAGGGCGATGGCCTTCTCGTAACTGGCCACAGCCAAAGCCCATGATTTGAGCTCAGTCAGTGCCTCAGCTTTTTGATGGTGAGTCAGCGCTTGATCAGGTTCCAAGGTCATGGCTCTTTCATAACTGTCGATGGCTTCGCGCAGGTCTTTCTCTGCAAGGATGTGGCCGTTGCTGGCCGCCCAAGGTGTTGCAGTGCAAAATGACAGCAAAAGGCCGGCAACAAATTTGGACATGTCTGGAACTCCCATCGGTGTTTGCAGGTGTCGAAAAGCCTGCTTGGGAGAACCACATGCAATTACTGGGCCTGTATGAATTCGACACGGTGGCCGCGTATGAACCCATCATTGATATCAAAACAATGAATATTTAGGCTGAAAAGCCAATCCTTGCAATCTTCAACCCCTCAATGTCCAGCAAGGCCATCACCGTTCATCAATGACCCAATTGGTCAGCGTGCCTATACCGCTGATGGTCACTTCCAGCAAATCGTTGGGTTTGAGCCACAAAGGGGGTTTTCGGGCAAATCCAACGCCATCGGGCGTGCCTGTGGCAATCACATCGCCTGCCAGCAAAGTGGTGAACTGTGAGATATAAGCAATGATGGTGGGCACATCAAAAATCAGGTCATTGGTTGGGCTGTGCTGAACTTGTTGGCCATTGAGGTGGGTGCTCAACAGGAGCTTGGATGGATCTGGAATTTCTTCACGGGTCACGATCCAAGGCCCCATGGAACCGCCGCGCTCAAAGTTTTTACCCACCGCCACAGAATGCTTGAATTGGTAATCGCGCACGCTGCCATCGTTCATGATGGTGTAACCAAACACATGGTCCAAGGCATTTTCTGCGGTGATGTATCGACCAGATTTGCCAATCACCAGCGCCAGTTCACCCTCAAAATCATATTCGGTGGAGACCCGTGGCCTGACAATGGGTTGTTGTGATGCGGCCAGCGATTGCACGTTGCGAAAGAACAAACTGGGGTGATCTGGCAGGGGCGCACCCACTTCAGCCACATGGCCTTTGTAATTTCTGCCAACGCAAAAAATGCGTTTGACATTGGGCAAGGGCAATTGCAAGACCGCTTGATCGAGTCGTACGCGCGCTTTTGTTTGGCTGATCGATTGCGCCAACAAGTCAGATTGGCCAGTCTCAATGACATCGAGCAGGCTGGCAAACTGATGGCCCAATGCGGGCCCTAAGTCAACCAAGCCTGAATCGAGTAAAGCCCCGAAAGTGGATTGGCCATCAACGGAGAAGCTTAAACATTTCATGGGGCCGCCTCGCTGTCTGCTGAAGGTTGTGAAATGGCATGTGTATAGTTGATAAAGGTATTGGATGTTCGGAAATTGACCGTTTGTTACCGACGCTGCAATTGATATTCAAATGGATATTCTGATGGATTTCAATTGATGCGCTGCATCACCATTAACTGACAGGATGTCACATGAGCAAATTGAGAATCACGTTGGCTTGCTGGGATTACGATCGAACTGCGGCGCTGGCCAATGGCACGGTGGTTGCGGATGGACTCGACATCAACTACCTGACATTGCCAGTGGAGGAGACATTTTTCAGGATGCTGCGCAGCAAGGAGTTTGAATGCGCAGAAATGTCCTTGTCGTCGTATTGCGTTTCATTGATGAAAGATGTGCCAGATTTCATTGCCATCCCTGTTTTTCCTTCGCGCCTCTTCAGACACAACTCGATATTCATCCATGCGGACAGCGGCATCAAGGGGCCTGCTGATTTGGTGGGTAAAAAAATTGGAACTCCCGAATACCAAATGACCGCGCCGGTGTGGATCCGTGGCATTTTGGAAGAGCATTACCAAGTTCCACATACCAGTGTTCAATACCTGACTGGCGGGGCAGAAACGACGGGTCGTGATGAAAAGATCAAACTTCAATTGCCTCCAGCGGTCAAGATCGCACCGATAGGTCCTACCCAAACCCTGTCCAGCATGATCGCAAAAGGCGAAATCGATGCCATGCACACGGCCAGGGTGCCCTCGACCTTCTACAGCCATCCGCAAAAAGTCAAGCGACTTTTTGAAAATTTCCAAGAGGTTGAGTCCGATTACTTCAAGAAAACCCAAATTTTGCCCATCATGCACACCATTGTGATCCGCAGGGATGTGTACGAAAAAAATCGCTGGATGGCGCAATCCTTATACAAGGCATTCGTCCAATCCCAGCAAATCACTTATCAATCCTTGCGCGAGGTCGCTGCATTAAAAACCATGTTGCCCTGGCTCCCGGCGCATGTGGAACAACTTGACAGAGAGTTGGGCTCCGATTGGTGGGCCTATGGCTTTCAGCCCAATCGGCATGTGCTGGATACTTTTTTGCGTTATCACCACCAGCAAGGTTTATCCCAGCGTTTGCTCAAGCCGGAAGAGTTGTTTGCCCCGGAAACATTCGAGGCCTTTAAGATCTGAGCGTCTACGCAGTCCCCCCCCCAATCAGTCGATCTGTTTTGATGCATGCTTGTTTGGCGCGTTCAACGCGGACGGCGCCACAGCTGAACCCATCATCACCTGGCAATGCAGGCGCGTGGCGGCAGGCGATGGGATGGTCATGAAGGGGCTCATGTATTCAAAAGCGTTCGTTTTTGGTGTGTGCTTGAGTTTGTGCTCTAGATTGCGGTTTTCTGTCCGATATTAAGGTGGGTGTCAAAACACCCATGGCCCAGGGGTAGTCCTTTGGCCATTTCGACCGCTTGATTTGTGCACCCTCATGAAAATCAGTCCAACCGTTTTGCCAACATCGATTCAATCCAAAGGCATGCCCGAGAAAGTGGGATCGGTGGGCTTGCCCCAATCGGCCAGCAAGGGAATTGCCGTGGCAATCCCTGCGGCCAGTGCGCAATCCCATGCTGCACCGGGATTGACCCAATGGGTCATGGGGCGACCTGGCAATGAAATGAGCGCCACCACCGGATTGGTCAATGGCAAGGCGGCCTCAGTGCCCTTGACCTTGAGTTTGAAAAAAGGGGCTACCTATTCTTTCACGGGGGCATATGGTTATTCATACACCGGCAAATCAGCGCCTGTTGTCACCATGACCCTGACAGATGGCCAAGGCAAGGTCGTGAGTTCCAGCAAGGGCAACGCATTGACCTATGTTGCTACGGCCGATGGCGATTTCACGATCACCATGGCCATCACAACCGCCAAGGGCTTTATGGCGCAATTCACCAATTACAAGTTGAATGCCAATCAAACCCTGTCCAAGTTACCCGTCAGCAGTGGCGACAAGAATGTGGACGCTGTGTTGGCGGGCGGATCCAATTGGTGGCACGACGCAGGTAATCTCGCCACACCGACCAACACACTTATTTCTCCCACAATCAAGCAGCTGAGTGGTGCCAGATCATCCATTTCATATGGGTTCTTATCTGGAAATGAGTCTTATTTGTCGACGGCCGATAAAAAGAATTTCGAGGCCATTCAACCGCTACAAAAAACGGCAATTAAATCGGCCTTTGATTACCTGTCAGGGTTGATCAATGTGGATTTTGTGCTGGACAATGACCATGCCGATATTCGGTTTGGCAACAACGACCAAAGCAGCAGCGCAGGGTACGCCACCTACCCGTCCACAGATCCCAATCGCCCCTCTATCCTGATGCTCGATAACAGCAACAACGACCAAAACAAAGGCGGTAATTTAGCGGTCATGGGCAGCTATGGTTGGGAAACCTTGATTCATGAAATAGGTCATACCATGGGCTTGAAACACCCTGGCGCATACAACGCAGGCGGCGGCACCACGGCAGGCCCTTATTTGCCCCAGCCGATTGAAAACAGGGCCATGACCATCATGTCCTACAACAATCCACTGGCATCCAATCTCGTTACCTTAACGGGTACAACCACGGCTAACGCTTACACTTTGCGCACTGACATTTCTGCTGCCAATCCAGTTACCTATCAAACCCTGGACATCGCAGCACTTCAGTACATCTATGGTGCCAATACCAACACCACAGCGGCGGAAGTGTCCATCAAGGACAACTTTCAAACATTTCAAACGCTTTGGGCGCCCACAGGTGTGACGCTCAATGCCTCAGAGACGACGCGGGAGAATTTGTTTGATTTGCGCGCCGGGGGTTACAGCTCTGTATCAGTTCGAACAGAGGCCGATCAATTGGCAGGATTCAAATCACAGCTATTGGCCCAAGGTTTTGACCAATCCAAGGCTTCAGCCGCTGCCAGCTCGGTCATGTCTTCGCTCAAGACCAAAAAAGCCGATGTCACCCTCTACAACGGTAAAAATGCCTTGGCCTTGAGTTATGGCAGCAAAGTGTCCGCAGTGGTGGGTGGGTCGGCAGCCGATAAGTTTTATGCCAGCAACTACGACACCGAAATCGATGGTGGAGAGGGCACCGACACCTTGTACTTGCAAGGCACGGCTAAAGACTGGACCATAGACAGGGACAGGGGCTTGGCCACTGCCATAACCGGCGGGGCAAAGATCAAGTTTCGCAGCATAGAGGCCATCAGTTATTACAAGGCCAATACAGCCCTGCTGCACGCTTGACCGACACCCACTGATCGCTCAAGGGCTGGGCGGCCCCGTTGATTGCTTGGCTAGGCCTGGAAGGCCATGGTTTGCGTGCGATTGCCAAAAACTTGCTTGCCCAAGGAGCGATGCCATTATGGTGCGGCGTCTGGTTTGAACCCTGCATAGCGAGATACACGCTGTGACTGAACCAGGCGGCGGACACGGCGTTGGGGTAGCCCAATGTGATGCAAGGTTTGGCTGGCCAAGCTCAAACTGGCCTCAAATATTTCCGGCACCACATCGCGGGCACCAGCTTCGCGCAAATGATTCAAGTCGTAGTCGTCCCGGGTGCGAACAACCACAGGAACGGTGGGCGCATGTTGTTGGACCAGTGCCAGCACCTTGAGTGCAGTTTGCGTATCGTCGCAACTGATGACCACGGCTGAGGCGCGTGCCAATCCAGCAGACATCAAACTGGCCAATTGCGTGGCGTCGCCATATTCGACCCGATGGCCCGCGAGCATTGCGGCATGGACCACATCCGGATGCAGGTCCAAGGCAATATAACCAATGTTTTCTGCCTCCAACAAATGGCAAAGATTTTTCCCGGTGCGGCCAAAACCACAAACGATGACGTGATGATCAATCGACATGCTGTGCTGCGCCAAAGCCGTGAGGTGCAAGGATTGAGATAACCAGTCATCGGCTGTAAATCGGTAAACCATGCGTTCAGCGTATTGAATCAAAAATGGCGTAGCCACCATGGACAGCACCATGGCGGCTAAAACAGGATTTGACCAAAGTGGGTTGATCAATCCATTGGCCAGGCCCAGCGAGAGAAGCACAAAGCCAAATTCGCCAGCTTGCGCGAGATAAATCCCGGTTTTCGCAGCCACGCCCAGTGGCGCGCCGACCCACTTGGCCAATGCCGCCACCAACAAAGCCTTGATGACCACGGGAACCACCGTCAACACCAATACCCAGGCCCACTGTTGGTACAAAACCGCCCAATCCAGTTTCATGCCAATGGTGATGAAAAACAATCCCAGCAAGACATCATGAAAGGGTCGAATGTCGTTTTCGATGCGGAGTTTGAAGTCGGTCTCTGCAATCAGCATCCCCGCCATGAATGCGCCCATCGCCATCGAAAGTCCGGCAAGTTCGGTCAACCAAGAAAGACCCAATGTGATGAGCAATATATTCAGAATGAACAACTCGTCACTTTTGCGCAGTTCAATGATTTGTAGCCACCAGCGCATGACCTTTTGGCCGCCCCAGAGCAAGACGGTGACCAACATACCGGCCTTGAGCAGGGCCAAAGCCAGGGTGGTCCAGACGTTTCCTTCGTTGACCTGACCCAGCGCGGGTATGAGCACCAGCAAAGGCACCACAGCCAAGTCTTGAAAGAGCAATGCACCCATCACGCGATGACCATGGGGGGTTTCCAACTCGGCACGATCGGCCATCATCTTGACCACAATGGCCGTGCTGGACATGGCGAATGCAGCCCCCAATGCGAGTGCGCCCTGCCAGGTCAAATCCCAAGGCAATTGCAAGGTCTTCAAGAACCACCACAGCAAAGCATGACCTGCCACAGCGCCCAGCAATGTCAGAACCACTTGCGCCATTCCAAAGCCGAATACCAACTGCCGCATGCCCATCAATTTAGGCAGGTTGAATTCCAGGCCAATCACAAACATCAAAAAAACCACCCCAAATTCGGCCAAGTATGTAACGCCTGGGTCTTGCGTGAATTGATGGTTGAATGCGTGGCCCAAAATGATGCCTGCCATCAAATAGCCCAACATGGCTGGCCAATGCAGCAAACGGCAAATCACCACGCTGATGACCGCTGCCAACAGGTAAATCAGGGTCAGGTCCAAGCCATTCATTGCGATATTCGCCATTCCATTCAATTCCCAAAAGAATCCATGTGCGGTCTCAATGCGTAGAAGTTCATGGGTCATGATTGTCCAACAGGGAAACTGTTCAAAGCGGTTAAACTGAATCTGAATATTTTTTGGAGGAGACGTTGGGTATGCGCTGCTTGAAAACTTGGTGGGTGGGCTGTTTATGGGCCTGGGTGGTCTGTGGGGTTTGGGCACAAAGTTATCCCAGCCAACCCATTAAATTGATTCAGCCGTTTGCTCCGGGTGCTGCAAGTGAAGTGGCGTTGCGCATCGTTGCCGAGCGATTGGGCATGGCCCTCAAGACGGCTGTGTTGATTGAAAACAGGCCGGGCGCAGGTTCGACCTTGGGGGCCGATTCGGTGGCCAAGGCCACCCCGGATGGTTATACCTTGGTGGCGAGTTACAACTCTTCAATTGCACCGGGTCCGTTGATGTACAGCAAGATTCCTTATGACCCGATCAAAGACTTTCAACACATTGCCTTGATTGGTGTTTACCCCCAATATTTGATTGTTCGCACAGATCACCCTGCCAAATCCATCCAAGACTTCATTCAGATCGTGCGCAACAAACCGGGCACTGTCAATTACGCCTCAGCGGGAGTGGGAACGTCTGGCTTTTTGGTGGCTGAACTGCTCAAGCAAACCTTGTCACTTCAAATGACGCACATCCCGTATAAGGGCCCTGCCCAGGCGATCACCGATTTGTTGGGTGGCCGCTTGGACATGGTGCTGACCGCCAGTGCCACAGAGTTGGTCAAAGCGGGAAAGGTGCGCGTTTTGGCCGTGACCAGCGAAAAGCGCATTCCCATGTATCCAGACATCCCCGCTTTGGAGGAAATCGCTCCTGGTGTGCAAGCAGTTTCTTGGGTGGGCATATCCGCCCCGGCACAAACGCCCAAAGCCATCACCATGCGCCTGGAAAAAGAAATATTGGCGGTGCTCAATGCGCCAGATATGCAGGCGCGCTTGTCTGAGCCCGCCTTGGGTCTTTTCCCTTTGACCTTGGGCTCAGACAAGTTTTTAGATTTCATTCAGAAAGAAATGCGCACCTGGGCCCCAGTGATCAAGGCTGGAAACATTCGGGTGGACTGAGCTTTGTAGAGGTTTGCATGTCAGAAGTCGTGATCATCACCGGTGGCAGTCGTGGTATTGGGGCCGCCACGGCTCGGTTAATGGGATCCAAAGGTTGGTCGGTGGTGGTCAACCACCGCAATTCTCAGGCAGCCGCCTTGGAGGTGGTGGCCGATGTTGAGCGATTGGGCGGTCGTGCATGGGCGGTACAAGGCGATGTGGGCACTGAGGCGGATGTGCTGCATCTGTTTTCCGAGACCGAGCGAGTCTTTGGCATGCCCACGGGCCTGGTCAATAACGCTGGCATTGTGGGACCGCGCAAAAGACGCATAGAGGACATGGATGTGGCCATCATGACCGAGGTGATGCGCGTCAACGTCATTGGTGCTTTGTTGTGCGCGCGCGAAGCCGCCAAACGCATGTCCACCCGCCATGGCGGGGCAGGGGGGGTGATCGTGAATGTCTCCTCCGTTGGGGCACTCACAGGTTCCCCATTCACATTCATGGACTATGCGGCTTCCAAAGGTGCCATGGACACATTCAACCAAGGCATGGCGACAGAGTTGGCTGCGTACGGGGTTCGGGTCAACGGTGTTCGACCGGGTTTGATCGATACCGACATCCATGCATCGGCGGGCATGGAAGATCGGGTCAGCAAGGTCGCCGCCCAAATGCCTGTGGGTCGTGCCGGCAGTGCTTTGGAGGTGGCCGAGGTGATTGCATTTTTGCTTTCACCAGCTTCATCTTATGTGACGGGCAGCATGATCAACGTGTCCGGCGGCGTGCGTTGATGGGGTTAACTGCCAAGTGAAGCCCTAAAACTTTGAGGTATAGATCTTATAGCCGCGTTTCATCGGTTGCCGACAACCGGCAAATTGAATGCTTCTGAACATGCTGCCGGGTTTGGTGGACTCCCAAGCGCCCACATTGTTGCGCAGAGTTTGCGAATCTCCTGTTTGCGATTGGCCTGAATAGGCCACCAATCTGAGCAATCGCAACTTCTCTTCTTTGCAGTCAATTTCGATGAGCATCAGCATCGATTGGGCCCGAAAGGTGTTGGGTGAGGGATAGTTTTGTTGCACCCAAACACGCCGATACCCGTTGACGCTTTCTGCGTTTTCAGCGTCTACAAAAAAACCAACACCGTCTTGCAGGCCCATGAAGGTCCAAACCGCATTTGCCGGAGCGGCCAAGCAGACAATGATTAATAAGCAAAAGGCTTTGCAGAGCTGGCGCATCAGGACCCCATCGTCACTCAGGAATGCTGAATCAATTCAATTTTGTAACCGTCGGGATCGGTGACAAAAGCGATCACACGCGTTCCACCCGCCACAGGCCCTGGCGCACGGGTGACATTGCCGCCTTGGGCGCGAATGTGTTCGCAAGTGGCATAAACATCACTCACGCCCAGAGCGAGATGGCCAAAGGCGGTGCCGAGTTCGTATTGGGTCACACCATGGTTATAGGTGAGCTCAATTTCCGCATGCTCTGGATTCTTGCCAAAGCCAACAAAGGCCAGTGAATATTTTTGTTCTGGTCGTTCGGTGGTGCGCAGCAAGCTCATGCCCAGCACCCGGGTGTAAAAGTCAATGGAGCGTTGCAGATCGCCGACGCGCAGCATGGTGTGCAGTAGTCTCATGGTGTTTTGCTCTCAGGAATGTCAAAAATCATGCAAGTACAAGTGGCGTGGGCATACAAAGTGCCGGCGGGACCACGCAATTGTCCCTGGGCAGTCGCCATTTGCCGACCACAGTGGACAACTTCGCCAACGGCTTGAACCCGTTGCTCAGTCATAGGTATCGACCTGACCAGCTGAATGTTGAGTTGGCTGGTGGTGTATGCACGGGCGGCGGGGAGCATGGTGTGCACGGCGCAGCCCAAAGCAGAGTCCAAAATCGTGGCATACCATCCGCCGTGCACAGTGCCCATGGGGTTCAAATGACCCAATTGCGGTTGACCTTGGAAGATGACACGGCCTTGGCTGACATGCACAAGGCAAAAGTTCAGTTGATCAGCCATGGGAGCGGGCGGTGTCAGGCCCTCCAACATCCCCAAAATGTTTTGCAATCCGGACTGCGTGCGCCATAGCGAGGCCGAAAAAACATCGGGGGCCAGCCTTTTTTCAAGGGCAAGTTGCTCCATGGACAACCAATCTTGCAAAACAAGTTGGGCGTCTTGTGGGGGCCATGGATGGGTTTGGGCAGTTGTCATGGTGGTGCAGGAATCTCACAGGCCCAGAAATCGGGGGGCACGTCTTTGTTGAAGGGCGAGCCGACCTTCGGCGAAATCAGCACTGGTTTGGCTCGCAGACTCTCGATCCTGCAACACATCCAAATCAAAGGCATGCGTGGCTATATCGCGCAGCGATTGTTTGGTGGACTGCACGGCCAATGGGGCCATGGCCAAGGCCCGATCAATCACCAGTTGCAATTGATTTTCAAAGTCATTCGCGGTGGTCAGGCTGTGGAACAGGCCTGTGGTTTGCAATTGCTCAAACGACAACCCCAAACCCAATAAAAAGGCCCTTTGGCTCAGGTTCAAGCCCAGTTTATGGATGTATCGTTGCAAACCGCTGGCGTAATAGTGCAGACCAATGGCGCAGGCAGGCATGCGCCATTCCATGCCTTGCTGGGCCACCACCAAGTCACAGGCCAAGACCAGATCGGTGGCGCCGCCGAACACGCTGCCGTTGAGGGCGCAAATGGTGACGGGCCTCAAGCGGCAGAGGGTGTCGGGTACCAACTGAAAAAAATTGGGCGCAGACACATCTGCATCCAGACCGGCCACATGGTATCCCGCACTGAAAACCGGTTGCGGCATGCCCTGGGTGTGGGCGCGCAAAACCAGCACGCGAACAGATGGATCGGCATGGATGCTTGAAAAGTGATCGAGCAGGGTGCGCAAATCCAAGTTGTTCAAACTATTGCGCAAAGCGGGTCTCTGCAAAGTGATGGTGGCCAGGCCGTTTTGGGTGTGCAAATCAGGCACTGCATCGGGCAAAGGGGTATTCATGATGAGGCTGTCCAGGCCTGGTAGAAATGGTTTGCATGAAGTTGCACGTCTGACACCGACATGCCAGGTTTGAACAATGCAGAACCAATGCCAAAACCTGAGGCGCCGGCCTGGCGGTAAGCACCCATGTTGTCGGGTTTGATGCCGCCCACAGGAAATATCAGTATGTCTGGAGGTAAAACTGCGCGCCAAGCTTTGAGCACCACCGGTGAAATCATTTCTGCCGGAAAAACCTTCAATCCATCTGCTTGAGCGCGAAGCGCAGCAAACGCCTCTGAGGGTGTGGCCACACCAGGCAAGGCGAGCATGCCCAGTTGTTTGGCTTGGGCCACCACCATGGGGTCAAAGTGGGGGCTGACAATGATTTGGCCACCCGCTGCATGCACATCCCGAACCTGTTGGGCATTCATCACAGTGCCCGCACCAATCAAGCATTGGGGCAATCGTGCGCGCAGCGCGGCAATGCTTTGCAAGGGTTGGGGAGAGTTGAGCGGAATTTCCAATACGCGCCAACCCGCTTCGCGCAATACATGACCGATGGGCAGGGCTTGAGAAGGTTCAATGCCGCGCAAAATGGCAACCAGCGGCAATGTGGACAAAGCATCTCTGAAGTCTGGCGCGGTTTTCATGGGATCATGCTAGCCGTTTTTTTGCGCCAAATATTTGTCGCCAAACTGTGCAGGCCTTGCCAAGTGACCGTGTCACCCATGACATGGCACTTCGCGCCCAACAGGTTCAGGGCCCTTTGATAGCGTTGTTGCAGCGCAGTGTTGGCAATCACCACCAAAGTGCCACCCAAATCGGCGGCTTGTGCGCGCAATTCCTCGCCAATCAGCAGGCCAGACAGGTAAGACTGCGCTTGCATTGGGCATTGACGATCCATCAGCGAGCGTGTGCGCACCGAAAAAATGGTGTGCAAAATGCTTTGACCTTTTTGGGCCAACAAAACGCCTTGATCAAAGGCGGCCTGGTTCATCGACTCTGCATCACTGCTGGGATGGGGGGCATGGGGCAAGGTGCGTGACAAGATGGAGTGCTTGGACAGCAGCGAATACCACTCGCCGGTCATGTAAGTGGCAAAGCGCTCGATTTTTCCGTCTTGCACCTGCACCCATTTGCTGTGGGTCCCTGGCAACACCACGGTGGCGCTGGATTGCCCCATCAGTTGCAAAGCACCAAAGACCTGGGTCTCTTCTCCCCGCATGACATCTGGCGCATGGGCTAACTCGCAGCTCACGCCTGGCACCAGGGCCAATTGTTGCGGCTGTAACCAAACCAGGTGTTGGGCCAATTGGTCTAAAGGGCATGGACATGGCAGGTAAGGTGCCAATTGCCATCCTTGGGCGCTGCCCGCCATCCCGCAAATCAATGTCAGGGCGTTGGGTGCTTGCATCCAATCACCACAGCATTCAGTCAATGTGGTCGCAAAGCCACCGGGTTTGATGCTCAAAATACCTTGTTCATTGTGTCGACGCTCAACCACAACTCCTTGGACCATCAAAGCGGCGCGAAAGGCGCTGGTACCCCAATCGACCGCAATCAGGTGAGGGTAGGGTGTTTGCGTGTTCATCTGCTGGTAAGGCGCTGGCCGATGATCGGATCCAATCAGCCGCGGTTGGTGGTGGTCACAGTATAAAAGTGAAGGGGGTGCGGGTTTGTTCCTGGCTGGCATCGGTTTTCAACTGAAATAATGCCAGCTCAAGCGATGAAACCCAAAAGTTGCTCAGGAGGAATGGTGAAAATTTTGATCACAGGCGGCGGCGGCTTCTTAGGGGCGAGATTGGCCCGCACCCTTTTGGCGGGCGGGCAATTGGATGGACAAGATATCGACGCCGTGATGCTGGCCGATCAACAGGCGGTGCCTTCAGATTTGCAGGCACACGCCCTGGTTCAGTCGGTCACGGGGCCCTTGCTGAGCCAGGTCGATGATCTGGTGGCCTGGCAGCCTGACGCGGTGTTTCATTTGGCTTCTGCGGTATCGGGCGAATGTGAGGCCGACTTTGACCTGGGTTTGCGCTCCAACCTGGACTCCACCCGCGCCTTGTTGGACGCATTTCGACATGCGGGGCACAAAGCGCGATTTGTTTTCTCCAGCTCGGTCGCCGTCTATGGTCCGGATGCGGGACACCATTGGCCAGGGGTGATCGGTGATGACACATTGCCCACGCCTCAAACCTCATATGGCACGCATAAACTCATTTGTGAGCATTTGGTGGCCGATTACACCCGCAAAGGCTATATCGATGGACGCAGCGCCCGTTTGATGACGGTCACGGTGCGGCCAGGGCGACCCAACGGGGCTGCATCTTCATTTTTCAGTGGCATTATTCGCGAACCATTGGCAGGCGAAGTGGCCATTTGCCCTGTTGCTGCCAATGTGTCGCACCCTGTGGCATCCCCTGGAAAAACCATTGAAGGTCTGATCAAGGTTTACGAGGCATCGCGTGAAGCCTACCGCGGACGCACAGCCATGAATTTGCCGGGCTTGAATGTGACCGTGGCCCAAATGCTGGATGCGTTGGAGGCCGTGGCTGGACCTGCTGTGCGGGCCCTGGTCAAGTTCGAGCGCAATGCGCAAATTGCTGACATTGTGGCCAACTGGAGCCAAGGTGCCACTGCCGAGCGAGCAGCCCAACTTGGGCTGATGCCTGACCCCGATTTCCAAACCATCATTCGCCAATACATGGCAGACTGTCAGCAAGCAGGGTTGAGCGCAACCGCCCTCAAGGGGTTGGGCACTTGATATTTTCAGTGGTTGTCGCGGGGTACAAAGGCGCCACGCTGGCCACGCAAAAAGTCCAGGTCTGCGCCCTCATCGGCTTGGAGCACATGGTCGGTGTAGAGCTTCCAGTACCCTGAGGTGAGTCTGGGTTGAGGGGGTGACCAGCGCGCGCGGCGTTCAGCAAGCACCTCGTCGCTCACATGCAGGTGCAATGCGCGTTGCGGGACATTGAGTTCGATCAAATCGCCGTTTTCAACCAACGCCAACACGCCGCCAGCCGCCGCTTCGGGGGCCGTGTGCAATACAACGGTTCCATAGGCTGTGCCACTCATTCGCGCATCGCTGATGCGAACCATGTCGGTGATGCCTTTGCGCAAAATTTTGGGTGGCAGCGGCATGTTGCCGACCTCGGCCATGCCTGGGTAGCCTTTGGGTCCACAATTTTTAAGCACCAAGATGCAATGCTCGTCCACATCCAGGTTTTCATCGTCAATGCGGTGGTGAAAGTCTTCGATGTTTTCAAAAACAACCGCACGGCCTTTGTGGACCAGCAAAGCAGGAGTGGCTGCGCTGGGCTTGATCACGGCACCGCGCGGTGCCAAATTACCCCTGAGCACCGCAATCCCTGCTTTGTCCTTGAATGGCGCAGCAAATGGCTTGATCACTCGGGGATCGTGATTTTGCGCGCTGACCAGGTTTTCCGCCACCGTGTGGCCGCTGACGGTGGGCAAATCTTTGTGCAGCAGGTGCTCAATTTCTTTCATCACCACTGGCAAACCACCGGCATAGCAAAAATCTTCCATCAGGTGTTCGCCCGATGGTTGTAAGTTGACCAAGCAGGGCAGGTCACTGGCCAATCGGTCAAAGTCCTCCAGGGTGAGCTGCACGCCCAAACGCCCGGCCATGGCAATCAGGTGAATCACAGCATTGGTCGAGCCACCAATGGCGGCCAGGGTTTTAATCGCATTTTCAAAGGCCTCTCGGCTCAAAATATCCGAAATTTTTTGATCGGTGTGCACCATTTCCACAATGCGCCGGCCGGCCATGCGCGCCAGCACATTGCGCCGGCCATCGACGGCGGGGTAGGCTGCATTGCCTGGTAAACCCAAACCCAGGGCTTCGACCATGCTGGCCATGGTAGATGCCGTGCCCATGGTCATGCAGTGCCCATGGCTGCGGTGCATGCAGCTTTCGGCTTCTAAAAATTCAGCCAGCTGCAAAGTGCCCGCCCGCACTTGTTCGCTCATGCTCCAAACGCCCGTGCCAGAACCAAGTTCTTGGCCGCGCCATTTGCCGTTGAGCATGGGTCCGCCGCTCACGCCAATGGTGGGCAGATCGGCGCTGGCCGCACCCATGATCAGTGCGGGTGTGGTTTTGTCGCAGCCCATGAGCAACACCACGCCATCCATGGGATTGCCACGTATGCTCTCTTCGACATCCATGCTGGTGAGGTTGCGGTAGAGCATGGCGGTGGGGCGCAGCATGACCTCGCCCAGCGACATGACGGGAAATTCCAGGGGAAATCCGCCAGCTTCGTACACACCAATCTTGACTTGTTCGGCGATGGTTCTGAAGTGGGAGTTACATGGGGTCAACTCACTGAAGGTGTTGCAAATACCAATCACCGGACGGCCATCGAACTGATCGTGTGGTATGCCCTTGCCTTTGAGCCAGCTGCGGTAGGCAAACCCGTCGCGATCTTGTCGCCCAAACCACTGTTGACTGCGCAGGTCTTGCGGTTTTTTTCGCTCGGGTGGGGTCATGCGGGTCTCCGTTTTGTGGGATGTGAAAGCCTGGATTTATCATATGATGTTAGCTCGAAATTCAGATCGGAGACATTCATGGGCAACCCAGAAATTTTGTGTGTATCCAAGCTGCCGTCATTTTTGATGAGCGACTTGCAAGATCATTTTCAAATTCATGACCATGAGCACATCACTGACCCCGGGGCCTTGGGCCGAATTCGTGCGATTGTGGGCGGTGGTGAATCCAAAATCGACAAAAAATTGCTCAGCCTGTTCCCGGCGGTGGAAATGGTCTCCATTTTTGGCGTGGGTTACGACGGCGTGGACATTCCCACCATACAGGAGCGGGGCATCCGCGTGACCCACACGCCGGGTGTGCTCAACGACGATGTGGCCGATTTGGCTTTGGGCTTGATGCTGTCGGTGGCTCGTCGCATTCCGCAGGCCCACCAATTTGTGCGCGCAGGTGATTGGGTGGACGGGCCGTTTCCCCTGGCCCGCAAACTCACAGGTGCTCGCCTGGGTTTGGTGGGTATTGGCCGCATTGGCCAAGCCATTGCCAAGCGGGCTTTGGGCTTTGACATGGGCATTGCCTACACGGCGCGCAACCAGCGCCCTGATTTGCCATTCACCTATCACCCCAGCCCCACGGCATTGGCAGCGCAAGTCGATTTTTTGGTGGTCATCACCCCTGGCGGGGAAGGCACCCGGGGTCTGATCAATGCGCAGGTGCTGTCTGCTTTGGGTCCCAAGGGCTATTTGATCAATGTGGCCCGTGGCTCCGTGGTGGATCAAACCGCATTGATTCAAGCGCTGAAAAGCAAATCCATTGCGGGTGCTGGTCTGGATGTTTTCACCGATGAACCTCGGGTGGTGCCTGAATTGCGGGCATTGGACAACGTGGTCTTGACGCCGCACATGGCCAGTGGAACCATGGAAACTCGCAAAGCCATGGCGCAATTGGCTTTGTCAAATTTGTTGGCTCATTTTGCCAATCAGGAATTGATATCGCCCATTCCAGAATGCCCCCCACCCCGGGAATAAGCGCAAACCCGTTCAGGGTTTTCAGGGGGGAGTTGGACGTGTCAATGGTCATACGATAACCGCCATATGCACAAACAGCGATTGACTGCGCCCAGCAGCGCACCCAACAAGAATGCCCACTCCAGCATGGTTGAAGCGCTGGGATGCCGCATTGTGGCTGGGCAATATGCGGTGGGCAGCACTTTGCCACCGGAACCCGCCATGTGCGAGTCCTTTGGCGTCAGCAGAACCGTGGTGCGCGAATCCATCAAGTCCTTGGTGGCCAAGGGCCTGTTGATCACAGGCCCCAAATTGGGCACCCGAGTTTTACCCGAGGAGCAATGGAACTGGTTTGACCCAGATGTCGTCTCTTGGCTCTCGCAGCAGCGATTGAGCGCCGACTTTTTGCGAGACTTGCAAGAGTTGCGACGCATCGTTGAACCGGCCGCAATCCGACTTGCGGCTCAACGCGCAAGCCCACAAGACCTGGCATCTATTGAGATGGCCTTCGCGGGCATGAAGAACGCCGTTGAAAATGGTGGAGATTATGTGTCGCACGATCTGCGTTTCCACCAAGGACTGCTGTTGGCATCGGGCAATCGTTTGCTGGTGCAGATGAGCAAGGCGCTGAGTGCTTTACTGCGCACCAGTTTTGAAATTTCTACCGCCAAAAAAAATGGACCCGCAGAGTCCTTGTCCATGCACAAAGACGTTTTAGAGGCTGTATCGGCCAAGCAACCCGATCGCGCGGAGTCTGCCATATTGCGATTGATCGACGGGGCAAAGTTCGATATCGAAGCCGTGCTGGCATCGCGGCGTCGCATTCCAAACATTGGGCGACCAGCCTCACACTTGCCGGCGCATTGATTTTTTCCACTGCCATTCAAAAGGAGATAAAGCATGAAAATGAAAAATATATGGACCGTGGCCATGGTGGCCGCTGGCATGTTGGCGGCAACGCCAGCCATGTCGCAAGAAAAGCTCAATGTTTTTTGGGTCAAGGGTTTTTACAAGGCCGAAGACGATGCCTTGTATGCGGCCATCAAAAAGTTTGAGGCCAAATACAAGACCGTCAAGGTCGAACTCTCGCAATACCCCATTCAGGACATGATCCCCAAAACCGTTGCCGCTTTGGACTCTGGCACCCCGCCGGACGTGGCCTATGCGGATGTGTACGACTTCCAAGTGACGGCTTCTTGGGCCTATGACGGCAAGCTCGAGGACATCAGCAGCGTGATCAACCCCATTCGTGCGCGATTTGCTGGCAACACCATCGAAACCACGTTTTTGCTCAACAACAAAGAAAACAAGCGCGCGTACTACGCATTTCCCATCAAACAGCAGACCATGCACATCCAATACTGGGCCGATATGCTGGCCGAGGCGGGCTTCAAAGAGTCTGACATTCCCACGGGTTGGAAGGACTATTGGGAATTTTGGTGCGGCAAAGTGCAATCCGCCCACCGTCAAAAAACCGGTCAACGCAGCTTTGGCATGGGTCAACCCATGGGCGTGGATTCCAGCGACTCCTTTTTCTCGTTCCTGACCTTCATGGATGCATACAACGTCAAGTTGGTCAATGATTCTGGAAAACTGTTGGTGGATGACCCAGATGTCCGCAAGGGTTTGATCGCCGCCATGACCGACTACACCTCGATTTACAGCCGGGGCTGCACACCGCCGTCTTCCACGAGTTGGAAGGATCCCGACAACAACGTGGCTTTTCACAACAAAACCACGGTGATGACCCACAACGCGACCATTTCCATTGCCGCCAAATGGTTGGATGACATGAACAACACTGCGCTCACGGCTGAGCAGCGTGCCACTGCAACCAAAAACTACAAAGAGTTGGTGAAAACGGCAGGCTTTCCCAACAAGCCCGATGGCAGCAAAATGGTTTACCGTGCAGCCATCAAAACCGGTGTCATCTTCAAGGATGCCAAAAACAAAGCTCGGGCCAAAGACTTTGTCAGCTTTTTGCTGCAAGAAGAGAATTTGACGCCTTATGTGGAGGGCTCTTTGGGTCGTTGGTTCCCGGTGACCAAGGTGGGCCAGCAAAGTAAGTTTTGGCAAGACGATGTGCACCGCAAAGCCGTCTACACCCAGTTCATGAATGGCACCAGTCCTTTTGAGTTCACCAAAAACTTCCGCTTCACGCAACTCAACAATGAGAACGTCTGGGCCAAGGCCATGAACCGTGTGCTCAATGAGAAAGTGCCGGTGGATAAAGCCGTTGACGAAATGATTGATCGCATCAAGGCTGTGGCGCGTTAATTTGTTTGACCATTCAAGGCCAAGGTCCATCGATCAGTGGGCCTTGGCCAAGATGATGATCGCACCATGTCCTCATCCATTGCATTGCCGCATTCAGGCAACATCACCTTAAACCAGTGGGAGCGTGCTGGAAGATGGATGCTTGTTCCTTATTTATTGATATTTTTTCTGTTTGTTTTGTACCCGGTCTGCTATGGACTGTGGCTGGCCCGCCATCCTGAAAGCTACATCAAGCTGATTGATGATCCGATTTTTTTTCGCACAGCCATCAACACAATTGTTTTTTTGGTGGTTGCGATCAATATCAAGATGCTGATGGCCATGGTCTTGTCTGGATTCTTCTTGCACAAGAGATGGTGGATCAAGATCTTGTCGATCATATTCATATTGCCTTGGGCATTGCCCTCGATTCCCACCATTTTGTCGGTTCGTTTCATGTTGAACCCAGAGTGGGGTGTGATCAACACCCAAATTTTTCAGCTCACCGGCCTGGATGGACCCAACTGGCTCAATGACACCACGTTGGCGTTGTCTTTTGCCATGGTGATGCATGTGTGGAAATCTTTACCCTTTTGGACTTTGATACTTTTGGCAGGGCGCATGGCCATTCCGGCCGAACAGTACGAAGCCGCATCTGTCGATGGGGCCACCCATTGGCAGAAGTTTCGCTATATCACTTGGCCATCCATGCGGACCTTGTATTTGACGTCTACCATTTTGTCGATGATCTGGACGCTGGGCGATTTCAACTCGGTTTACCTGCTCACAGGCGGTGGCCCTGCTGATTTGACACATGTATTGGCCACTTTGGGGATCCGTTATTTGCGTTTGGATCAGGTCGACTTGGCCATGGCCTCGATTGTGGTCGCGCTTCCATTGGTGTTGCCATTGGTTTTCTTCATGATGAAGCGCTTGTCCAAATGAGGGTTGCGCAATGAAAGCCTGGACCTGGCGCAGCACCTTGACCGAGGCCAAACTTTTGTTGATCGGGCTGCCACTTTTTTTGTGGACCATGGTCCCGGTTTACCACTTGCTGCTGTTTTCCATTTCCCCAAGGGATTCGGCCACCTCTGGGCGCTTATGGCCCAAAGAACCCACCATGCAAAACTTTCATTTTGTGTTTTATCAGAAGCATTTTTATTTGGATTATTTTTGGGTTCAGTTGGGTAATTCAGTGGTGATTGCCACCGCCGTGGCTTTTTTGACTTTGGTGATCTCGACCTTGGCTGCCTTTGCCATCAGCCGTTTGCGCGTGCCCGGTGGCAGAACCGTTTTGAACATGGCTTTGTTCACATACTTTATTCCCGCCGCTTTTTTGGCTGTACCGATGTATAAAACCATGGGTTTGTATGGATTGCTCAACAACCAATGGGCTTTGATTTTGGCCATGGTCACCATCGCTTCTCCTTACTGCATATGGGTGCTCAAGCAAGCATCGGACAAGTTGCCATTTGAGTTGGATGAGGCGGCCCGCATGGATGGCGCCACACCCCTGCAGTTGTTCAGATTGGTTTATTTGCCATTGATGGTTCCCTCCATGGTTGCCGTGGGCACCTATTCTTTGCTTTTGGCTTGGAATGAATATTTGTACGCATTTTTGTTGCTATCGCGAGATGACACAGTGACATTGGCAGTGGCCTTGGGAAATTTCTTATCGGCTGACGACTCCCCCTGGGAGTTGCTGATGGCCACGGGCTTGGTTTATGCCTTGCCACCGGCGGCCATTTATTACGCATTCAAGCGCTACATGGTGACTGGCCTGACCGCCGGCGCGGTGAAATCCTGAAGGTATCCACATGGCCCAAATTTCTTTTCGAGACATCCAAAAATCTTTTGGCGCGGTGGATGTCATCCACGGCATCAGTTTTGATATCCAAGACGGCGAGTTTGTGGTGTTGGTCGGGCCTTCGGGATGTGGCAAATCAACATTGCTGCGCATGCTGGCCGGACTGGAAGAAATCACCTCGGGTGAGATTGGCATCGACGGTCGAATCGTCAATGAGTTGGAGTCCAAGGACCGTGACATTGCCATGGTGTTTCAAAGTTATGCCTTGTACCCCCACATGACGGTCTATGACAACATGGCTTTCAGTCTGAAGTTGCGCAAGGCCGAAGCGTCTTTGATTGAGCAACGGGTGCTCAACGCAGCCAAGATTCTCAGCTTGGACAGTTTGCTGCAGCGCCACCCGCGTGAACTCTCCGGAGGCCAGCGCCAGCGTGTCGCCATGGGTCGCGCCATTGTGCGTGATCCAAAGGTTTTCTTGTTCGATGAACCCTTATCCAATTTGGATGCCAAGCTCAGGGTGGCCATGCGCGCTGAAATCAAAGCTTTGCACCAGCGTTTGAAAACCACCACGGTATACGTCACCCATGACCAGATTGAAGCGATGACCATGGCAGATCGAATTGTGGTCATGCACGATGGCATCATTGAGCAAATTGGTACGCCATTGGAATTGTTTGATCACCCTTGCAACCTGTTTGTGGCTCAGTTCATTGGCTCACCTGCCATGAATGTGATTCCCGGAGTGGTGGTCAAAGATCATGGGCAATGGCGTGTGATGGCCGAGGGACAGCACTGGCCGGTGTCTGACCTCTCTGGGTTGAAAGAGGGCCAGTCTGTTTACTATGGGTTCAGGCCAACAGATTTGGAGTTTTCCTTGCCAGGCCAGGGCATGGCAGCTCAAGTGAGTTTGGTGGAGCCGACTGGATCGGAAACTGAATTGTTGTTGCAATGCGGTTCCAACAAGCTGGTTCAGGTCATTCATGGTCGCACCCAAGCTCGCACAGGTGATGTGGTGCACCTGCAAGTCGATCCAAGTCGTGTGCACGTGTTTGACGGCATTACCCAGCAATGCATGGTCTGACCGAACCATGGTTTTGGTGGTCATGGGCGTGAGTGGTAGTGGCAAAAGCACGGTGGCCAGTGCATTGGCCCAAGCCTTGGGCTGGAATTTTATTGAGGGCGATGCGCATCACCCGCCTGAGAATGTGCGTCTCATGGCCCAAGGCGTCGCATTGACCGACGCGGATCGGGTTTTGTGGCTGGACAGCCTGGCCAATGCCTTGATCCAATCGTTGAAGCATGGGCATGGCGTCGTCATGGCCTGTTCAGCTTTGAAGAAATCTTATCGAGATGTTCTCAGGCGTGCATATGCAAATGTTTTTTTCGTGCATTTGGAGGGAAAGGCTGAATTGATAGGACAACGCTTGGCCTCGCGCAAAGGTCATTACATGCCCCCCAGTTTGCTGCAAAGCCAATTTGATACCTTGGAGCCACCGGCTTTGCCTGAATTGGTTTGGCGATACGACGTGACTTTATCGCCTGAGGCCATTGTGAGTGACTTATTGGCGCGCTTGGCCCCAGGCAATACCCAGCCAAGCCGTTGAGCTTTGGGGGTTTGGATGCGGCTGTCTTGCGCAGTTATCAACGCGGGTATCCGCCGCCACCGCTGCGGCCACCACCACCAGAGCGACCGCCACCGCCGCCTCCACCAAAACCGCCCTTGCGGGGGCCGCCTTGACGCGCACTTTTGTTGCGTTGGCCTGCGCCACGGTTGCGCTCTGACATCAAATCCACGCTGGTGCGCGTGGGATCGGGTTGACGCATGCTGTTGTTTTGATTTTTGTGTCCAAATGCATTCACGCCACTTTGAGTACCCAAATGGGCATTGGCTCTTGGTTGGAAGTCATCAGGCTCCACACCGCCCTCAACCGGATCGTGATGCATGGGGGGGGCTTGGTTGGGGTCTCTCGCCAACATCGTTTCGCGTGGTCCGCGGTCGTCACGGTATCGGTTGCGACCTTGGCCCCCGTTGGGTCTAGGGGGCTTGGCGCCGGGTGTGCGCACTTGTCCATTGGGGCGCGGTGCGGATCGAGCCCCTTGGCCAGCCTTGTTGTCTCGCATGCGTTGCATCATTTCGGACCGGGCCGCTTTGGCCGCTGCGGCCATGACATCTCTGCTGGGTGGTTGGCCCAAGCCACCCCATAGCGTTTGACGACCCATGGCGATGGGTTCTGCCACTTCGTTTTCTTCAGGTCCAAAGCCTTCAATGTCTTGAACAGGCACAGACTGTCCGGTGAAACGCTCGATATCGCGCATGAATCCTTGTTCGTCCAAAGAAACCAAACTCACGGCTTGGCCACTGGCACCTGCGCGACCAGTTCTTCCTATGCGGTGAACATAGTCTTCGCTGGTGTTGGGGATGTCGTAGTTCACGACGTGTGGCAACTCGTCAATGTCAATGCCTCTGGCAGCAATGTCGGTGGCCACCAGTGCGCGAATCTCACCCGTTTTGAACCCCGTCAAGGCTTGGGTTCGCGCTGTTTGACTTTTGTTGCCATGCAGCGCCATGGCAGAAATTCCATGCTTGTTCAAAAACTCGGCCACGTTATTGGCGCCAAATTTGGTGCGTGTGAAAACCAGCACTTGGCTCCACTGATGCGCATCAATGATGTGGGCCAGCAAGGCTTTCTTTTTGCCGCGACCCACAGGATGCACGATCTGGGCAATGCTCTCAACGGTTGTGTTGCGGGGTGTGACTTGAATGCTTTGAGGATTGCGCAGCAAGCCATTGGCCAAGTCACGGATCTCATCGCTGAAAGTGGCAGAAAACAGCAAACTTTGCTTTTCACTGGGGACCAAGGCCAAAATCTTCTTGACATCATGAACAAATCCCATGTCCAGCATGCGATCGGCTTCGTCAAGCACCAAAATTTGGACGGTGGAAAGATCCAAAAATCCTTGTTGCTGTAGGTCCAACAGCCGACCTGGGGTGGCCACCAAGATATCGACGCCGTTGCGCAATCGGTCGATTTGAGGGTTCATGCCCACGCCACCAAAAATCACAGCTGAGTGCAGTTGCAGGTATTTGCCGTAAACACGCACAGACTCTTCCACCTGCGCCGCGAGTTCTCGGGTTGGGGTCAAAACCAAGGCGCGTATCCCAAACACGCCGTGTTTGTTCGTGATACTGCGACTCATGGCCAGTTTGTGCAGCATTGGCAGGGTAAAGGCGGCGGTTTTACCAGTGCCGGTTTGTGCGCCCGCCAATAAATCTCGCCCGTCCAAAATGCAGGGAATGGCTTGGTCTTGTATAGGGGTGGGGACTTCATAGCCTTGCTCTCGCACGGCTTTCAATATGGCCGGGGCCAATTTAAGTTCTTCAAAGTTCATGATGGAGCGCCGTCTCGAGCGCTGGAGTTAGGCCTGATCCGCTGTTTGCAACAGCAGCCAGTCATCGGCCAACAGGGTTCACAGGTGGGCTGATCAAGTGAGGGCGTCAGGCCCGACTCAGCCCCAGCAGAGTGCTGGTGCTGCACCAACTGGAGGATGCAGCAAATTCATTGTCGCATGAATTGACGCGTTCAATCTGGCAGAACAACTAGGGCGGATAATCACCGGTTTTAAACTGCGTCTCAAGGATTTTTCTCATGGCCCAGTATGTTTTCACCATGAACCGTGTCGGCAAGATCGTGCCCCCCAAGCGGCACATCCTCAAGGACATCTCATTGAGCTTTTTCCCGGGTGCCAAGATTGGCGTTCTGGGGCTGAATGGTTCAGGCAAGTCCACTTTGCTCAAAATCATGGCGGGTGTGGACACTGAAATCGAAGGTGAGGCACAACCGATGCCGGGCTTGAAGATTGGCTACTTGCCCCAAGAGCCCAAATTGGAGCCCGAGAGCACTGTTCGTCAGGCGGTAGAAGGTGGCATGGGGGAGGTGTTGGCTGCGAAAAACCGACTGGAGGAAATTTATGCCGCCTATGCAGAGCCAGACGCAGATTTCGATCAATTGGCGGCTGAACAAGGTGAGTTGGAAGCAGTCATCGCGGCCGCTGGCAGCGACAGTGAACACCAGTTGGAAATCGCTGCTGACGCATTGCGTTTACCCCCTTGGGAAGCAGTGATCAAAAACCTCTCGGGCGGCGAAAAGCGGCGGGTGGCTCTGTGCCAATTGTTGTTGTCACGCCCAGACATGTTGTTGCTCGATGAACCCACCAATCACCTGGATGCCGAATCCGTCGACTGGTTGGAACAGTTTTTGGCGCGTTTTTCTGGAACTGTCGTGGCCATCACCCACGATAGATACTTTTTGGACAATGCTGCCGAATGGATATTGGAATTGGACCGAGGTCACGGCATACCTTGGAAAGGCAATTACTCGACTTGGCTGGAGCAAAAACAAGATCGTTTAGAGAAAGAACAAAAAGGCGAAGAGGCCCGTGCCAAAGCCTTGAAGAAAGAACTTGATTGGGTCAGGCAAAACCCCAAGGGTCGACAAGCCAAAAGCAAAGCGCGCATCGCACGTTTTGAAGAGTTGTCAGATTTTGAGTATCAAAAGCGCAATGAAACCCAAGAAATTTTCATCCCGGTGGCCGAGCGCTTGGGCAATGAGGTTTTTGAATTCACCAACGTCAGCAAATCCTTTGGTGATCGATTGCTCATCGATCGATTGAGCTTCAAAGTGCCGGCGGGTGCCATTGTCGGCATCATTGGACCCAACGGGGCGGGTAAGTCCACCTTGTTTCGCATGATTGCCGGCAAAGAGCAACCGGACAGCGGGGCCATCAAAATTGGTACCACCGTGAAAATGGCTTTCGTGGATCAAACCCGTGATGACTTGTCCAACGAAAAAACCGTTTGGGAAGATGTGTCGGGTGGTTTGGACATCCTGACAGTGGGCAAATTCGAAATGGCCAGCCGTGCTTACTGCGGTCGCTTCAACTTCAATGGCGGTGATCAGCAAAAGCGTGTGGGCACTTTGTCAGGCGGCGAGCGCGGGCGCTTGCATTTGGCCAAAACCCTGATCGCCGGCGGCAATGTGTTGCTGCTTGACGAACCCTCCAACGACTTGGACGTGGAAACCTTGCGCGCTTTGGAAGACGCTTTGCTGGAGTTCGCTGGCAGCGTCATGGTCATCAGCCACGACCGATGGTTTTTGGATCGCATTGCCACTCACATCTTGGCTTGCGAAGGGGATTCGCAATGGACTTTCTTTGATGGCAACTATCAGGAGTACGAGGCGGACAAAAGGAAACGCTTGGGTGAAGAGGGGGCCAAACCCAAGCGCGTGCGCTATAAAGCCCTCAATTGAGGTTGTGCATGCTGGGCCACCAACCGGTGCCCCAGCGCAACTCCTGCGCTGATTCAACAGCGCTCACCACGGCCATGGCGGTCACTTCTGCCGCCAAAGTAGTCAACAGCATCATGTCGGCGGACTTGCCGCTGCCGCCAGTGCCCAGGGCAAATAAAGTGTCTCCATCCCAAGGTGTATGGGCTGGGCGCAGTGTCCGAGCCAATCCGTTGTGCCCCATTTGGGCCAACCTGTGTGCTTGCTTTTTGGTCAGCACCGCATCGGTGGCTATCACGCCAATGGTGGTGTTGATGCCTGTGGTCAAGGCGGCGGGCGATGTGCCTTGAATGAGCGACGCCACCGTATCTTGCAGTTCCAAGCCAAGGGCTGATTTCCTGGCTCCAGCCAAAATTTGCCCACTGTGGGGATTGATCACATCCCCCAAGGCATTGACCACCACCATCGCGGAAACGGTGATGCCTTTGACGGTTAATGCCGCACTGCCAATGCCGCCTTTCATCGACAACTGCGGGCCGAAAACTTTACCCACTGTGGCACCGGCACCAGCACCCACATTGCCCAGGACCACAGGTGCTGGTGACGCGACCTCACAAGCGGCCCAACCCGAGTCTGCATCGGGGCGTATTTGCGGATCGCCAACCCCAAGATCGAAGATGACGGCCCCAGGTACGATGGGTACACAAGCGGGACCCACATGAATGCCCCGACCTTGGCGCTCCAACCACCTCATCACGCCTGTGGCGGCGTCCAAGCCAAACGCGCTGCCGCCAGCGAGCAGCACAGCATGCACCTCTTCGACACTGTTTTGCATGGCCAGCACATCGGTTTCTCTGGTGCCAGGGGCTGCGCCGCGCACATCCACACCGCCAATCGTCCCCTCGGGACAAATGATGACCGTGCACCCAGTAGGGCGATGGTCTAGGTTCTGATGCCCGACCAACAAGCCTTGAACACGAGTCAGGGTGGAATTGGGCTGCATTTCGAGGATATGGGTTTGTCAATGTGAAAGCTTCACTGGTGGTCCGTTCAGCATAGCTTGGATTGCGCTGAAAAACACATGCGGTTGATGCGGCTGTGAAGCCTGCCCCAGGTCTCCGATGGGATGCTCGAGATTAGAATAATTTTCACGTTTTGTTACAATTGGATTCCATCGATCGCTAAACCAGTGGTTGTGCCTGAAAACTTGAGGGTAAAAGGGGTTGTGTCGGAAAATTCTTATTTATCATTTTTCTTTCTATAAATAGTACTTTATAATGAATTAAATATTGCATTGTGGACTGTTCAAGGGGTGAATCATGGGTAACAAAGTCAATTTTGATGCGGGCAGTGAATACTGTGGAACCAGTTATGCAGCCAAAATGCTGGATCTTTCGGTGGGAACCGTCCAGTCCTTGGTCGAAAAAAACGAATTATTGGCTTGGAAAACCCAAGGCGGTCACCGGCGCATTTCCATCCAGTCGGTGCGCGATTTTCAGCGCCGCAATAACTACATCACCAAGTCACACATGAACACGGGCCACCGATTAAAGGTGATGGTGGTTGAGGATGAAGACCTGACCCGGCAAATGCTCAGTGATCATTTCCAGCAATGGGATTTGCCACTGGACCCGAGTTATTTCAACTCGGCATTGATGGCCTTATTGGATTGGCCACATTTCCAGCCCCAGGTCTTGATCACCGATTTGCGCATGCCTGGTTTAGACGGGTTTGAATTGATCCGCACGCTCAACGGTCATCCCCGTTATGCCCAAATGGTGGTGGTGGTGGTCACGGCTTTGTCGCCAGAGCAAATAGCTGCAGAGGGTGGATTGCCCGATGGGGTTGAATTGATGCATAAACCCATCGACATGGGTTGGCTCAAAGGGTATTTGAACGCTTTGATTCACATGGGCCAAATGGCCAAACGCCAAGAGGATTTGGTGCGAACGCGGGAATTTTGACGCTCCCCCAGCCCCGTTATCGGTGCTCGGGGTTTCACCCATGACCTTCCATCGAAAGCCATTTATGCTCTGACCATGTGCAATCAGAGCCGAACATGAGTTCTCCGGCCCCTACATCTGGCCATTGGCAAAGACGTTTGCACCATCCCCACTGGCCGCAACGTTTGCCCAAGGCTTTGGGCCTTACTTCGACCAACCTGTGGGATAACTTGGCCACCAGCGCGGCCAGATATCCTGATAAATGCGCCGTTCATTACATGGGTGCGGCTTGGTCTTATCGCCAGATTTGGACAATGTCGCAACGGTTGGCAGCCTGGTTGGCATCCAAAGGGGTTTCGACTGGAGATCGTGTTTTGTTGAACATGCAAAACTGCCCACAATGGCTGATAGCCCACTTTGCCATTTTGCGGGCCAATGCAGTGGTGGTTCCTGTCAACCCTATGAATCGCAGCACCGAGTTGCAACACTACATCGTGGATGCGGATGCGAAGCTGGCGATCACGACCACCGACCTGGCCCCCGAACTGGTGCTGGCCAGCCAAGCCCTGCCTGGTGCGCAACAACTTCAGCACTTGCTGGTGACCCAGCACACCGATGGGTTTGATGCCAAAGTCAAAGTGGACTTCCCCGTACCAAAAGCATGGCGAGATTGGCTTTGGCAAGAACACCCATTACCGGTCATGGACGGGGGGCAGGTGCATGATTGGCAAAGTGCCACCTCCCATGATGGCAGCCACCCATCTTGATGATCACATCCACCGACATGGCGGTATTGCCCTATACCAGTGGTACCACTGGACTGCCCAAAGGCTGTATTCACCTGCACCAAAGTTTGATGCACAACGCCATGGCGTCGGCTTTTTGGAGCACGGGCACGCCTGACAATGTCAGCCTTTGCGTGGTACCCATGTTCCACATCACGGGCATGGTCTCGGTGATGCACTCGGCCATTTATCTTGGGGCTACATTGGTCTTGATGCCGCGATGGAACAGGGAGGTGGCGGCATACCTGATCGAACGCCACAAGGTGACGCATTGGACCAATATCCCCACCATGGTCATTGACCTGTTGGGCAGCCCAGATTTCGACCCCGCACAGTTGAAGAGTTTGGTTCACATGGGCGGGGGAGGTGCCGCCATGCCGCAGGCTGTGGCCCAGCGTTTGCAGGAAATGTGTGGGCTCAAATACATTGAAGGCTACGGATTGACAGAAACCGCAGCGCCATCGCACTCTAACCCTCCGGATCGACCCAAGCAGCAGTGCCTTGGTGTGCCGTTTATGAGCACCGACGCGAGGGTGATCGACCCCACCGGGTTGACCGAACTGCCCGTGGGTGAGGTCGGGGAAATCGTTGTTCACGGTCCACAGGTTTTTCAAGCTTACTGGAAGCGGACCGAGGAAACCGCCAAGGCCTTTTTGACTTTGGACGGCAAAGCTTTTTTTCGCACTGGCGATTTGGGGCGGATGGATGCCGAGGGCTATTTCTTCATCACCGATCGGCTCAAGCGGATGATCAATGCCTCCGGATTCAAGGTATGGCCGGCCGAGGTGGAGGCATTGCTGTTTCAGCATCCGGCCATTTTGGAGGCTTGCATCATTGCCACCCGGGACGCTTACCGAGGCGAAAGTGTCAAGGCCATGGTGGTTTTGCGTCCCTCTCACCGGGGGCTGGTCAGCGAAACCGACATACTGGATTGGTGCAGAAACCACATGGCCGTTTACAAAGCCCCCAAAACGGTTGAATTCTTGGAGGCCTTGCCCAAAAGCGGCAGCGGCAAGGTGATGTGGCGAAGCTTGCAAGAGGCCGAAAATGCCCGTTCCAGTCCCCATGGTTGAAGCGCCAGGCATGCCTGAGCGAGCCGGACCGCGCTTGCGCTAAGCTTGACCCATGATTCAACTCTCTGTCCTTGACCAGTCCATCGCCGCAGCTGGCGCTTCTCAAGATCAAGCGGTGCGCAACACCTTGGCTTTGGCCCAGCAATGCGAGGCTTGGGGTTATCGCCGCTTTTGGGTCAGTGAACACCACAGCCACCCCAGCATTGTGGGCACTGCGCCTGAGGTTTTGATGGCCGCCATTGCAGCCCGCACTGAGCGCATTCGCATAGGCAGTGCGGGTGTCATGTTGCCCCACTATTCGGCCCTCAAAGTGGCCGAGCAGTTCAGGGTGCTCAATGCACTGGCCCCTGGGCGCATCGATTTGGGCGTGGGCCGCGCACCGGGCAGCGACGGCAGGACCGCCCAGGTGCTCAACCCCGACCGCTATGCGTCTGAGAGATTCCCTCAGCAGGTGATGGAATTGCAGGCTTGGATCACCGGTACGCCCTTGCCAGTGGGGCACCCTGGGCATGGCGTATTTGCCTACCCCAGCAGCGAATCCAACCCCGATCTTTGGATCTTGGGCAGTTCGGACTATGGGGCCCAATTGGCCGCCCATTTGGGCTTGCCTTATGCCTTTGCCTACTTCATCACCGAAGGCCAGGGCTTGGAGACCGCGTTGGATTTGTATCGACAACATTTCCGCCCCACCGAACAGCATCCCAAACCCCATGCCACTGTTTGCGTATGGGCATTGGCGGCTGATAGCGAAGAGCAAGCCTGGCATTTGTTCAAGAGCCGGGCCCGCTGGCGCATGGACCGCAACCTGGGGCGCATTGGACCGGTCTTGCCCCCAGAGCTGGCCGAGCGCGACTACAGTGCCGCAGAGCAACTGGCCTTGGCACAACTCAAAGCCAATGCCTTGGTCGGATCCGCCCCGCAAGTGGCCCACAAACTGCGGTCATTGGCCCAGCGCATGGACATCGACGAGGTGGTGGTGATCACTTGGACTCACGACCCCGTTCACCAACGCCGCTCTTACGAATTACTGGCCAAAGAATTTGCTTGGGGATGTTCGCAGGCGGCCCGTCAGGCCGAGGCAGAGATGATTTAACCCATGGTCGAGTTTGAAAGGTCTCCCATGTTTATGACTTCGATTGCTGGCAGTTTGCCCAAGCCCGGGTGGTTGGCGGAATCCCAAAAACTTTGGCCCCAATGGAAACAACAAGGTCAGGCTTTGCAACAAGCCAAAGCGGATGCAACCTTGCTGTGGATCAAAGCCCAGGAAGATGCAGGTTTGGACATCATCGGTGATGGCGAGCAAGCGCGACAGCACTTTGTCCATGGGTTCTTGGAGCAGGTCGATGGCATTGATTTCGACAATAAAGTCAAGATGGGGATTCGCAACAACCGGTATGACGCAATGGTGCCGCAGGTGATTGGACCGTTGCGTTTGAAGGGACGGGTCCATGCCATGGAAGCGCAGTTGCTGCGTGCCCACACTCAGCGCAAAACCAAATTCACCTTGCCTGGACCCATGACCATCGTTGACACTGTGGCCGACCGTTTTTACGGTGAAGGCAAAGTCGGTCGCGTCAAAATGGCCATGGCATTTGCCGAGTTGCTCAATCAAGAAGCCTTGGCTTTACAAGCCGATGGCATAGACATCATTCAGTTCGACGAGCCGGCTTTCAATGTCTATATGGAGGATGCCGCCGACTGGGGCGTTCAAGCCTTGGAGCGTGCCGCCCAAGGGCTGACTTGCACCACGGCGGTTCACATTTGCTATGGCTACGGCATACAAGCCAACGTGGACTGGAAAAACACCTTGGGCCAGGAATGGCGGCAGTATGAAAAAGTCTTTCCTGCGCTGGCCAAAAGCCGCATCCACCAAGTCAGTTTGGAGTGCTGGCATTCCCACGTCCCCATGGATTTGATGGCTTTGCTGGCCGGCAAGGATGTGTTGGTCGGGGTGATCGATGTCGCCATCGAGGCGGTGGAAACCCCCCAAGAGGTGGCCGACACCATTGGTCGGGCCTTGCAGTTTGTGCGCAAAGAGCATTTGTTTGCATGCACCAACTGCGGCATGGCCCCCATGGGGCGAGAGACCGCCCAAGCCAAATTGAAAGCCTTGGTGGCCGGGGCGGCATTGGCCCGAGAACGGTTGGCTCAACACTGAGGTTCTGAAGCGACCGCCTCTGGCTTGGCCATGAGGCCGGTCTCGGGGTCAAATTCGGCGGCTTTAAGGTACAGCGCCAGTCCCGCATCCATGGTTTGGGCGTGTTGCTCAAACCACAAGCCCACTTCATGCAGCAATTGGCGCACCAAGGGCAATTGGTTCAAATCTCGTCCACGGCGCAGGCCTTCGCGCATGACCTGCAAGATAGTGTCGTGCTGTTGGGCATGACATCCCATGGGGCCAAACTGGGTTTGCGCCATCCAGCGGTCTTCCCGTTCAAAATGGTCTTGGGTGTGCAGCAGCACGTCTTCATAGCGGTCCATCAACTCGGCGTCTGAGGCCATTTGGGCCTGACCCAGCAAGGCCACAAACTCCACATGCGTCGCGTCCATGTGGTCCATACCCACCGCCAAGTGGTCGGCCCATTGCAAGCTGGGCTCGCTGGGGGTGGTGTACTTATCGTCAATCACGATTTCAGACATGCTTCAAGCTCGCTTCGGGTTGAATGGAAAGGCTGGATGCCAAGGCACTCATGCCCGTTCAAAAATGGCGGCAATGCCTTGACCGCCGCCAATGCACATGGTGACCAAGGCGTAGCGACCTTGGATGCGGTGCAACTCGTGCACCGCTTTGACGGTGATCAGCGCGCCCGTGGCCCCAATCGGGTGACCCAATGAAATGCCTGATCCATTGGGGTTGACCTTGGCCGGGTCCAGTCCCAGATCTTGGGTCACTGCACAGGCTTGGGCTGCAAAGGCCTCATTGGCCTCGATCACATCCAGATCAGACACTTTCAAGCCCGCTTTGACCAAGACTTTTTGGGTGGCAGGTACGGGGCCAATGCCCATGTAAGCGGGGTCCACGCCGGCGTGGGCATAGGCCACCAGCCGCGCCATGGGTTGAAGGCCACGCTGGCTGGCCGCTTTGGCGCTCATCAACAACACGGCCGCTGCCGCATCGTTGATGCCTGACGCGTTGCCAGCGGTCACGGTACCCATTTCTGGGATGAACACGGGCTTGAGCTTGGAGAAGTCTTCCGCTTTGGCCCCAGCCCTGAAATGCTCGTCGGTGTCATAGACCCCTTCCCCTTTGCGGCTTTTGATCGTCACCGGCACGATTTGATCTTTAAAGCGGCCTTCCGTGGTGGCACGTTCGGCGCGCCAGTGGCTCTCCAAAGCCAGGGCATCTTGGGTCTCACGGCTGATGCCCCACTTTTTGGCAATGTTTTCTGCGGTGACCCCCATGTGAATGGTTTGAAAGGGATCGTGCAAAGCCCCCACCATCATGTCCACCATTTTGGTATCTCCCATGCGTGAACCCCATCGCATGTTCAAGCTGGCAAAAGGTGCGCGGCTCATGTTTTCGGCCCCTCCACCCACAGCGATATCGCAGTCACCCAACTGGATGGATTGGGCCGCCGAAACAATCGCTTGCAGGCCCGAGCCACACAGGCGATTGACGTTGAATGCAGGGGTTTGCTGGCCGCATCCTGCTTGAATGGCCGCCACCCGCGACAAATACATGTCCTTGGGCTCGGTGTTGACGACGTGGCCAAAAACCACATGTCCCACTTCAGTCCCGTTGACCTTGCCTCGAGCGAGCGCTTCGCGCACCACCGTGGCTCCCAATTCCGTGGGGGGGATGTCTTTGAGACTTCCGCCAAAGGTTCCAATGGCGGTCCGCACCGCACTGACCACAACGACTTCGTTCATGTTTGATCTCCTTGAGTTGGAGTGGGGTTAGCGCCATCACGCATCGCGTGCATCGGCCACCACTTGATTTCCAAAATCGGCCCGATCCAAATAGGCCAAAACACGGGCAGCTGCTTGCTCGGGCGTGGACAAAGCACCGGTTTGTTTGAGATGGACAAAATTATCTCGGTCTGGGAAGAGGTCTTTGTCCCCAGCGCGCAAATCACTTTGCATGTCGGTGTCAATCACCCCAGGTGCCAGAGAAACAATGCGCGCGCCATGGGGCCGATCCGCCTCTTCCAAGGCCACACAACGGCTGTAGTGGTCCAAGCCGGCTTTGCTGGCGCAATACATGCTGCTGCCAGCCAAGGCCCGCCGCCCCAATCCCGAAGAAATGTTAACGATCTTCTTGGGCAAATCCCAGGCACGGGTGATGCTCAAAAAAGCGGCCGTCAACAGCATCGGGGCTTCCAGGTTGATGGCCAAGGTGGCATGCAAATCCTGTTCATTTTGAGGTGTGATCGGACCCAAATGCCCGATCACACCGGCGTTGTTGATCAGGGTGGCACTGGCCAGTTGGGCCAGGTCTTGTTCATGCAGCCAGGCCACCAACTGGTGGGCCACCGGTATGGGCCGCGCCAAGTCAGCCCGCCATTGGGTCAAATTGGCTCCTTTTGAAGAGGCCCACGACTCGAGTGGTGAGGATGATTGGCGCGAAATACACAGCAATACAGCCTGAGGACGCAGGCACAGTTGCTGGGCCAACGCCAAACCCATGCCGCGGGAGGCGCCGGTCAAAATGGTCAGGTGTTTCATGATTGAACCATGGGATCTCAATGCCCGATTATCACCAGAGATGCAGGCCGTTTCGGGGGGTAAGCATTTCAAGTCTGTTCAGAAACACCAATGTCCAATGCATTCGGCAGATGGGTAAAACCCTCCCTGTTGGGCCGGTTTTTGTCAGGCATCATTGCACCTGGACTTTGGCCCATCGATGGAGCAGGCGCACATGACCGACACACACCTGGCGGAAGACAATTCGCCCCCCCTCAAGCCGATCAGGCGGTGGATTCCCCAACTGGACCCGATTTATGAGCGCTTGATCCCTCTGTCGTGGCCTTTGATCCGATGTGCCACGGGTTTGATATTGGCGGTCCATGGTTGGGGAAAGATGGCCAAAGGCCCCGAGGTGGTTGCCCCGGTTTTGAAAAACTCGGCTTTGAACCGGCCTTGGCCGTGGTGTATTTGCTTATTTTTGTGGAATTTGTGGGCGGTATTTCCGTGGCTTTGGGCCTTTTCACCCGGTTTTTTGCAGCCGCCATCACCATTGAAATGGCGGTTATTTTCTTCACCCAATACCTGCCCAATGGTTTCTCATGGCTGAACAAAGGCTATGAGTTTGTGTTGTTGTGGGGTTTGGTGTCCATGGCCATTTGGTGGCGCGGAGGTGGCCCTTATTCCTTGGACCGCCGACTGGGCGTGGAGTTGTGATGCATGGCCTCAAAAGAGATGACACCTGATGTGACCCCCATCAGCCGTCGCCAATCCTTGCGCTACGGCGCAGCGGGACTGGCTGGTTGGCTCGGTCAAATCCCATGGCGTGCGTTTGCCCAGGAAACATGGCCAACCCGTCCCGTGCGCTTGATCGTGTCCTCATCGCCAGGTGGCGGCACCGACTTATATGCCCGCATGCTGGCCCAAGCCCTGGGAGATGTGCTCAAGCAGCAGTTTGTGGTGGAAAACCGACCGGGTGCCAGCGGCAACATCGGTGCCGCTGCGGTGGCCAAGTCGCCCCCAGATGGCTACACATTTTTGGTCTCAGCCAATACCTCTCTGACCATTAACTCAAGCTTGTACAAAAATTTGACCTATGACGCCGAGCGCGATTTTGTGCCCATCATCAGGGCATTTGCCCCTTTGGTGTTGGTGGTACACCCCAGCACCAAAGCGCGCAACTTGGCAGAGTTGATCGAGCTTGGCAAACGCGAGCCTGGTAAAACTTCTTTTGGATCGGCAGGTACCGGCAGCACCACCTATCTGGGCGTGCGCATGCTGGAAGAGAAAACCGGCGCGCGTTTTTTGCACGTACCCTATAAAGGCGTTGGGCCGGCCTACCAGGATCTGTTGGCTGGGCAGTTGAATTTTCTGTTTCCGGATGTGGCGTCGGCATTGTCATTGATCAAAGCGGGCAAGATCATTCCAATTGCCAGTGAGCAGCGCACCCCTTTGCTGCCAGGTTTGCCCACCTTGGCAGAGGCAGGTATGCCCGATGTCAGCACCAATAGTTCATTCAGCTTGGTGGCACCCACTGGGACGCCTGTGGCGGTGATCGATCGAATGCACCGCGAGGCGCACGCCATCACCAAGTCAGCGGGTTTTGCGGCCAAGTTGGAGTCTCAGGGATTGGTTGGAGAGATCGAATCGCTGACGGGATTGGCTGCGTCCATGAAAAAAGAGCGGGATGCTTATGCGGCATTTATCAAACGAAACAGCATTGTCCCCAGTGATTGAGGGTCAGGTATGACAAGTGCATTGACAGCTCAGCACCCGGTCGTGGTGGTTGGCGGCGGCATCGGTGGCGTGGCCATGGCACTGGCCTTGGGACGACAAGGCCACCGGGTTCAGTTGCTCGAGCAAGCAGATCAAATTGGGGCCATAGGCTACGGTGTGCAAATGGGTCCCAATGTCATGCCCATGTTGGATTTTTTGGGTGTGGGGGAAGCGGTTCGCGCGGCTTCCTATATGCCCAAAGAAATTTTGCTCTACGACTACTTGACTGGGCAGACCCTCTCAAGCATCCCTTTGCAAACCGATGCTTTTTATCAACGCTATCAATCGCAACCCTATATTGCGATTCACCGCGCCGACTTGCATGAATTGCTGCTCAAAGCATGCCGGCAGCACCCGAATATTTCGCTCAACCAGTCCACCACAGTGACGGGTTATTCACAAACCCCCGATGGTGTGTCCCTGGAGACCGTCCAAGGCGAAGGGGTGGAGGCGGTTGCAGTGATGGCCTGTGACGGCTTGCGTTCACGTTTGCGCGCTCAAATGCACCCTGCGGATGTGCCCCGCGAGTCTGGCTATGTCGCACATCGCAGCCTGATCCCCATGGCCCAGGCACCAGCCCATGTACAACAACGCCAAAGCGTCACCATGTGGGCAGGTCCGGGTTTGCATGTGATTTATTACCCTTTGCGCCAAGCCAGTATGCTCAATATTGTGCTGGTTGTGCGCTTGCCAGAACATATTGCATCTACCCAGGATGAGGCGTACGCCGCATACCTGCAAAACTTGTTGGATCAGGGGCAACCAGAACCACAGCAAGTGGCCCGCTTGGTGAATCTGGAGCGACGATGGGCCATCGCTGATCGAGAGCCCAATCGAACATGGCATGACGGTCGGGTCTGTTTGTTGGGGGATGCTGCCCATGCCACCTTGCAGTCTTTGGCCCAAGGTGCCGGCATGGCCATAGAAGATGTGGTGTGCTTGTCTGAATACCTGCATGCGCACGGCACCGATGTGACTGCGGCCTTCAAGGCCTTTGAGCGCACCCGCTTTTTGCGAACAGCGCGGGTGCAATGGGTATCACGCCACTTGTGGGAGGACTATCACTGTGAGGGTGTGCAAGCCCAGGTGCGCTCGGAAATCTTCAGCCAACGCGATGAGCAAGACCACTATCGGTGCTTGGATTGGTTGTGGACACCCCAATCGGTGGCGGCTTGAGCGCAGCCCTGTGACGCTTACGCAACTTGGTTGGGCCCTGGCCTGGCCCAAACTTATTCGACGTCCATGACCGAACCCTGCTCGATTGAGGACTTGCGTTTGGCCGCCAGGCGCAAGTTGCCGCGCGCCTTGTTTGACTTTTTCGACGGTGGCGCTGAGGATGAAGTCACATTGCGCGCCAACCGCAGCGCCTTTCAGGTCTGGCGATTTCGCCCCCAAGTCTTGCGCGATGTCTCTGCGGTCAACACCCAAACCCAACTGTTTGGCCGCAGCATGGCCATGCCCATGGCCACCGCACCCACGGGTGCCTTGGGCTATGGCCAACCGGGGGCAGACCTGGCGATTGCCCAAGCGGCTGCGGCTGCAGGCATTCCCTACATTTTGTCCAGCACGGCCACCGCATCTTTGGAGCGCATTGCCAGCGCCGTACAAGGGCGCTTGTGGTTTCAACCCTATACGCTCAAGGACCGAGATTTTTTCACGGGTCTGATCCGGCGCGCTTTGGCCGCAGATTTCGAAGCCTTGGTCATTACCGTGGATTTGCCCGTTGGTGGCAAGCGCGAAAGAGATCGGCGCAATCATTTTTCTGTGCCCTTTCGATTCACTGCGCACAACCTGATGGATTTCGCCAGCAAACCCGTTTGGTGTTGGCAAATGTGGCGGCAGCCATTTCCCGTCATGGAGAACTTGCTCGGTTTGGACCAAAACGAATCCACCATCAGTGCCAGCGCCATGGCCTCGTCGGTGGGTCGAAACCACGACACCGCTTTTGATTGGGACATGCTGAAAAAAGTGCGTGACATTTGGCCCAGGCCGCTGCTTCTCAAAGGTGTCTTGCACCCCGAGGATGCCAAGCGCGCCTGCAAGATTGGCTGCGACGCCTTGGTGGTCTCCAACCATGGGGGCAGACAACTCGACGGTGCAGTGGCCTCCATGGATGCCCTGCCTGAAGTGCTCCAAGCGGTCGACGGCCGCATTCCGGTGTGGATGGATGGCGGTATTCGCCGGGGGCAAGACGTGGTCAAAGCCTTGGCCTTGGGTGCGCAAGGTGTATTGATTGGTCGCGCCATGGTGTATGGGGCCATGGCCGGTGGGCAAGCAGGTGCGCACCGCGCACTGGCGCTGTTGCACGATGAACTCATCCGCACCATGCAACTGTGTGGCCTTTCCTCACTGTCTGACATCGGGCCTGAATTGCTCGTGCAGGCAGCGTCGCATGGCGAGTGCGCCGCAATGCATGCCATGGGATCCCTGAAAAAGTGAAGCCTTATCTGCGTTTCTTCTGTCAGTGGGCGGTTTGCTTGGGGTGTGGCATGTTCTTCAGTCTGGCCCAAGCTCAGGACAAGGACGCCACTTACAAGCCAGTGCTGGGACAAATGGGCAAAGATGTCATGTGGTTGCCAACCCCCAACGAGTTGGTGGACAAGATGTTGGACTTGGCCCAGGTCACGGCCGATGACCTGCTGTTTGATCTGGGCGCGGGCGATGGGGTGATCGCTATCGCAGCGGCCAAACAACGAGGTGCTCGAGCGGTGGGCATTGAGTACAACCCCAAGCTGGCTGCTTATGCCCAGGCCAAGGTCATAGCGGCAGGGGTTCAAGACAAAGTTCGCATTGTCCAGGGTGATATCTTTGAGACCGATTTCAGTCAAGCCACAGTCATCACCATGTACCTGTTGCCTGAAATCAATGACCAACTGCGCCCCACCCTCTTGAAAATGAAGCCTGGAACCCGGGTGGTATCGCATGACTTTGACATGCTTGAGTGGGAGCCTGATGCGGTGGTCCAAGGCGCCCGCTCGCGGGCCATGCTTTGGGTGGTGCCTGCCCACGTGGCAGGGGAGTGGATATTCAAGCCCGTCAACGCAGCGCCGTTTGCCGTGAGATTGGATCAAATATTCCAGCGCATCGGTGGCACCATCACCTTGGCCGGTCGTTCACAGGCTTTGGTGGGGGCTCAGTTGCAAGCCGATCGATTGCGTTTTCAGTATGTCGCAGACGATCAAACCATTCACACCGTCAACTTGCTGGTCAATGGTCATCAGATGCAAGGACATGACAGTTCATTGGGCTTTTCGCAACCACTCTCGGCCCAGCGGCGCTGAGCGGTGGTGGGCCCATCCAAGGTATTTGCTCAACCATCGCGACCTTTTTTTTAAATTCAAAGGAATTTCACCATGGCCGATTCAGACCGAATCCCTTACGAGACCAGCGCGGAATGGGTCCACGTTTCTTTTGCTGAACCGGCGGCTTTCAAATCGGTTTATGGATTTGCCGGTTCATTGGGTACCGTGCATTTGGAGGGCATTCGCTATCTGCCCAAAGGGGTGTCCTCTCGCACCTTGGTGATTTACATGCACCCCGCCACCACTTTACAGTTATTGCCCATGCCGCGTGCCATGGCGCAGGCAGGGTTTCATGTTTTGTGCGCGGGCAGTCGGTATGCCCGCAACGACAGCGCCTTGGTGATGGAGAACGTGGTGGTCGACTTGGGGGCCTATGTGCGCCATGCCAAGACGGTATGGGGTTACGAGAAAGTGGTGTTGGCGGGCTGGTCTGGTGGTGGGTCCTTGGCATTGTTTTACCAATCGCAAGCCGAAAAACCCAGCATCACCCACACCCCGGCTGGCGATCCGTGTCACATCACCACCGCCGGTCTGATGCCTGCCGATGCCTTTATCTTTCAGGCGGCGCATGTTTCGCGGGCCGTCACCTTTGCCGATTGGATAGATCCCAGTGTGAACGATGAAAACAACCCTGACGTGCGCGACATCGAATTGGACATCTACCACCCCGCAGTCCGGCCGCCCTACAGCGCCGAGTTCATGCTGCGCTTTCGACAAGCGCAAATGGCGCGCATCCGTCGTCGCACCGAATGGGTCAAAGACACCTTGGCCAAGCTGCGTCGCAGCGGCACCAAAGAAATGGAGCGTGGTTTTGTCACCCACCGAACCATGGCCGAGCCCCGTTTCCTGGATGGCTTGCTCGACCCGAACGACCGGTCCATCGGCACCTGCTTCATGGGCGAGCCAGAGACCGCCAACAATGGGCCGGTGGGCTTGGCGCGCTTTTCCACCTTGCGCTCTTGGCTTTCCCAGTGGTCGCCGGACGACACCAATGCCAATGGCGAGACCTGTGCGGCGGGCATCAGTGTGCCCATGCTGTCCATCGAGCACTCGGCCGATGATGCCGTTCCCCAACCCCATACCCAGCGCATTCACACGGCTTCTGCCAGTAAAGACAAAACCATGGTGTCGATCAAAGGGGCCAATCATTATTTTGTGGGACAACCCGATTTACTGAACCAGGCCGTTGACCTGTGTGCCGACTGGATGCGCA
>RFNL01000355.1 GCA_009927195.1 Betaproteobacteria bacterium
TCCGCGTCGGGCATAAGCCGACACTTCATAGCGCGACAGGCCCTGTTCAGCGGTGACCTGGGTGATCATGTCCAGCATGTCATAAGCCTCATCCTCAGCGGGCAATGCGGGCGGGTGTCGCTCAAACCAGGTATTGGGCTCTATCGTCAGGTGGTAGATGGACAAGTGTGGCGGCGCCAGACCCAAGGCGGTGTCCAAATCGTGCTGCAAGGCACTCAAGGTTTGTCCAGGCAAGGCATACATCAGGTCAATGTTGAAGGTTTCAAACGCCTGAGCGGCCTCTTGCACAGCGGCCACGGCCTGATCGGCATCGTGCAACCGACCCAAAGCCCGCAAGCTGTCGTTGTGAAAACTTTGCACCCCCACCGACAAGCGGGTGACCCCCGCGCAGCGATAGGCATGGAAGCGGTCGGTTTCAAAGGTGCCCGGATTGGCCTCCATGGTGATTTCACAATCCGGCACTAAGGGCAATAGAGCCCTGATCTGCCCCAGCAGTTGTTCAATCGCCCAAGGCTCAAACAAACTGGGCGTGCCCCCGCCCAGGAACACACTGTGCACCGGCCTGCCCCACACCAGGGGCAATGCTTGCTGCAAATCGGCCGCCAAGGCTTGCAGGTATGGGGCTTGGGGCAGGTCGGCTTTATCTGACCCAAGGGCGTGCGAATTGAAGTCGCAATAGGGGCATTTTTTCAAGCACCAAGGCAGATGGACGTACAAAGACAAAGGCGGCAAAGCCGGTAATTGCAAAGTGCCCGGTCGCAGCCAGTGCGCTGCTTCGCCCAGTTTGGCCAAATCAAAGTTGGCAGCACTCATCCCACTGGGTCCCACTGCGTTTGCATCAAAGCGATCAATTGGCGCGCGGCACGGCCTCGGTGGCTGTATTGGTTTTTGACCTCGGGATCGAGTTCGGCAAAGGTTTTGCCCAATTCAGGAATGAACATCACCGGATCAAAACCAAAACCTTGGCTGCCCTGGGGCGAAGTGGTGATCTCGCCCACCACACGCCCCATGGCGATCAAGGGTTCAGGGTCCAGCGGGTGCCTGACGGCCACCAAGGTACTGACCAATGCAGCGCGACGCGTACCAACGCCCTCAAGTTGTTCCAACAATGCGCGCACATTGCTGTCGTCGCCCTTGGGATAACCAAACTGGGTGGCGTAGTGCGCAGTTTGCACGCCCGGCAAACCCTCAAAGGCGTCCACACACAAACCCGCATCGTCGGCCACGGCTGACAATCCGGTGTGGGCAGCGGCATGGCGCGCCTTGGCCAATGCGTTTTCCACAAAGGTGTGGAAAGGTTCATCGGCCTCAGGCGTATTGAAGGCCGATTGGGGCCGCAATTGCCAACCCAAGGGGGCAAAAAGAACCTGCAACTCGGCCAACTTGCCCGCATTGTTCGATGCCAAAACCAAACTGCGCATGGCCGCGCCCCTCAAGCCAGGGCTTGTTGCTGAAAGACAAACAATTCTTGAATGCCTTTTTCGGCCAAACCCAACAAGCGATCCATTTCAGTCCGGGTGAAAGCCACGCCTTCTGCGGTACCTTGCACCTCGACAAAATGCCCAGCACCGGTCATCACCACATTCATATCGGTGTCGCAAGCGGCGTCTTCGCTGTACTCCAAGTCCAGCAGTGGCGTGCCTTGCAAAATGCCCACAGAAATCGCGGCCACTGCATGGATGATGGGCGAATGGTTGATTTTTTCGTTGGCCAGCAAAAAACCCACCGCATCTTGGGCCGCCACATAAGCACCGGTGATGCTGGCCGTGCGGGTGCCGCCATCGGCTTGCAACACATCGCAGTCAATTTGAATCGTGCGCTCACCCAGGGCCCGAAGATCAAAAACCGCCCGCAAAGAGCGACCAATCAAGCGCTGTATCTCTTGGGTGCGGCCGCTTTGTTTGCCACGCGCGGCCTCGCGGTCGCTGCGTGTGTGGGTGGCGCGCGGCAACATGCCGTATTCGGCAGTCACCCAACCCTCCCCGGTGCCACGCTTGTGCGGCGGCACTTTTTCCTCCACCGAAGCCGTGCATAAAACCTTGGTTTGACCAAATTCAATCAACACCGACCCTTCCGCATGAATGGTGTAGTGGCGGGTGATGCGCACCGGTCGCAATTGATCAACGGCGCGGCTTTGGCGGGATGCGGGCAAGCTCATGGTGAAATAGTTTCAATGGTTCAGGGTTCAACCAAGCATTGTCGCCGCATCTCACACCCGTGTGTCGACGTTCAAATCGACACTGAGATAATCGGCTTTTGACAGCCCCTCACTCAAAGTGCCCATCTACAGCATGACCGGCTATGCCAGCACCCAGGTGCTGCTGCCGTCCCCCGCACCATCTGCCACGCCCGCATTGCGCTTGGGTCTTGAAATTCGCTCGGTCAACAGCCGTTTCCTGGACTTGGGCTTTCGCATGCCCGACGAATTGCGCCCCCATGAAGCGGCATTGCGTGATTTGATCAGTGCCCAAATCAAGCGCGGCAAAGTGGAAGTGCGCATCCACCTGGAATCGCCAGATGCAGCGGGCTTGGTTGCGCCCAGCCCGGATTTGCTGCAACACCTAGCGCAATTGCAAAAACTGGTTCAGGCGGAATTGCCACAGGCGCGCGGTTTGAGCGTGGCAGATGTCATCAAACTGTCTGTTCAACCACCCTCCGAAGCCCTGGCCCTGGGTCCGGCCTTGATGAAAATAACCCAAGAGTCCATCGCCAGTTTGCTCCAATCGCGGGCCCGCGAAGGCCAGCGCTTGTCTCAGCACCTGCTGGCGCAAGTGACGCAATTGCAAGCCTTGGTGGCAAAAGCGATTCCCCTGGTGCCCAGCTTGGTGGCGCAACAGCGTCAACGGTTTTTAGACCGATGGCAAGAGGCCATGTCTTTGGGCCAAGAAGCGGTCAGCCCCGAACTGGCCCAAGAACGTGCTTTGAGCGAAGCCACGGCTTTTGCCATTCGCATCGATGTGGCCGAGGAATTGACCCGCTTGAGCGCCCATCTGGATGAAATCACCCAAAGCCTGCAAAACCCGCCAGCCAGAGAAGGTGTGGGCAAAAGACTGGATTTTTTAATCCAAGAGTTGCACCGTGAGGCCAACACCCTGGGCTCCAAATCTGCCGCCTTGGAGATGACCCGGGTGGGCATGGACATGAAAGTGTTGATCGAGCAAATGCGTGAGCAGGTTCAAAATCTGGAGTGATGACCATGGACTACCCGGGCAATGTTTATGTGGTGGCAGCGCCCAGTGGGGCGGGCAAATCCAGCTTGGTCAAAGCATTGATGGAACTCGATGCCGCTGTGCGACCATCTATTTCACACACCACACGCCCGCCCAGGGGACAAGAAATTGATGGGCGCGAATACCACTTTGTCGGCGATGCAAAGTTCGACGAGTTGATCCAAAACCAAACCTTTTTGGAGTGGGCCACTGTGCACGGGCACCGCTATGGCACCTCGCGCGAGTCGATCGAACAACGCATCACCCAAGGCACAGACGTGGTGCTGGAAATCGATTACCAAGGCGCATTGCAAATTAAAAAAATATTTGCCAATGCTGTGTTGATCTTTATCCTCCCACCCAGTTGGGATGAACTGCGCTCCAGACTGAAAAACCGCGATGAGGACAGTCCCGAAGTGATTGAAATACGCCTCAAAAATGCGGCGCATGAGATGTCACAAGCCCCGAAATTCGACTTCGTTATAATCAATGAACTGTTTGAAAGGGCTTTGTTTGATCTCAAAGCCATTGTTCACTCGCAACGGCTCAAATACAAAGCCTTGCGCCGCGCCCGGGCTGACATTTTTCAGGCCCTCAAATTGAAATAGCCCCTTTGGAGACCACCATGGCCCGCATCACCGTCGAAGACTGCCTGGAGAAAATCCCCAATCGCTTCCAGCTTGTGCTGGCTGCCACCTACCGCGCACGCATGATCAGCCAGGGCCATACCCCCAAGATCGAAAGCAAAAACAAGCCCTGCGTCACCGCTTTGCGAGAAATCGCCGCCGGCAAAATTGGGCTTGAAATGCTCAAAAAAGTACCCGGTTAATCCCGTCCTCAAGTCTGACAACACCGCTCCTGCGGTGTTTTTTTTCGCCCTTTTTCCCCTGTCAGCCACCAGCTTGGCCGAATTGATACAGTCAGGCTTGTGAAAACCTTGAGCCCCACCCAAACAGCCAAGCCCACGCATGCGGCCGCCAATGCGGCAGCAGCGAGTTTTGCTGCATTGATGGCCAATTTGGACTATTTGTCCCCCGATGAGATCGAACAAGTTCGACGCGCCTATCGACTGGCCGATGAAGCCCATCTGGGCCAGATGCGAAGCAGCGGCGAACCCTATATCACCCACCCGATTGCGGTGGCCGCGCAATGCGCCCAATGGAAATTGGATGCCCAGGCGCTGATGGCTGCATTGCTGCACGATGTGCTGGAGGACTGTGGCATCGTCAAGACCGAACTGATTGAAAAGTTTGGACCGACCGTGGCGGAGTTGGTCGATGGATTGACCAAGCTCGATAAGCTGCAATTTGACACCCGGGAAGAAAATCAGGCCGAGTCGTTTCGCAAAATGTTGCTGGCCATGGCACGCGATGTGCGCGTCATCTTGATCAAATTGGCCGACCGCAGCCACAACATGCGCACCTTGTCTGACGTGGCACCCGAAAAATGGCGACGCATTGCCAGTGAAACACTGGATATTTATGTCCCCATTGCCGACCGCTTGGGCCTGAACCAGACATACCGCGAATTGCAAGATTTGTCTTTTCGACACCTCTCGCCCTGGCGCTACAAAGTGCTGGAGAAAGCCATCACCCGCGCGCGCAATCGCCGCCGCGACCTGATGAAAAAAGTGCAGCACGAGGTGGAAACTGTGTTTCGCAAAGCGGGTCTGGCCATGCAAATCACCGGCCGGGAAAAAACACTTTTCTCCATTTACAAAAAGATGGAGAGCAAAAACCTGAGCTTTGCCCAGGTCAATGATTTGTATGGGTTTCGCTTGATTTTGGGCGGTGTGACCGAGTGTTACACCGCCTTGGGCTTGCTACACCAGTTGTACAAACCTGTGCCGGGTCGCTTCAAGGACCACATTGCGATTGCCAAACTCAATGGTTATCAGTCTTTGCACACCACCGTGGTGGGACCATCGGGCACCAATGTGGAGTTTCAATTGCGCACCCAAGCGATGAATGTGGTGGCTGAGTCAGGCGTAGCGGCACACTGGTTGTACAAAAATGATTGGCAAAGCGCCGATCAATCCGAGCGACTCGGCGCCAAATGGCTGCAGTCTTTGCTCGACATTCAGGATGAGACGCACGATGCGTCTGAGTTTTGGGATCATGTCAAAGTCGACTTGTTTCCCGATGCTGTTTATGTGTTCACCCCCAAAAGTCGCATCATGGCCATGCCGCGTGGTGCCACTGCGGTCGACTTTGCCTACGCGGTACACAGCAAAATTGGCGATCGCACCATGGCGGTCAAGATCAATGGCAACTCGGTGCCCCTGCGCACCGAATTGCGCAACGGGGATGTGGTGGAAATCATCACCTCGCCTGCTGCCACCCCCAACCCTGCTTGGCTGGGCTTTGTCCGCACAGGCCGTGCCCGATCAAAAATTCGGCATCACCTCAAAGGCCTGGCCCAAGCAGAGTCCACCCAAATGGGGCAAAAAATGCTGCTCCAGGCCCTGCGCGCCGAAGGGTTTGAAGACCTGCCCGATCACCAAGGCCAGCACGCAGCCATCTGGGACCGCTTGTTGCGCTTTACCGGCAGCCGCCATCGCGAGGAATTGCTGACCGATATTGGCTTGGGCAAGCGTGTGGCCCATATCGTGGCCAAGCGCTTGGTGGGTTTGCTCAGTGAAATGGGCGAAAAACCAGACCCTTTGTTGCTCAGCCGAGAGCGATTCACCGCCCATGAAACGGTGTCACAAGGCTCAGTGCTGATTGATGGCAGCGAAAACGCATCGGTACAGTTCGCCCCCTGTTGCCGCCCCCTGCCCGGCGATGCGATCCTGGGCTACCTGGGTCGCGGCGAAGGCCTGATCATCCACACCACAGACTGCGCCGTGGGGCAACGCTTGCAGCACAGGGACCGTGAACGCTTCATGGGGGTCGAATGGTCCGAAGAACCTGTCCGCACTTTCGAATCTGAATTGGTGGTGACCGTCACCAACGGCACCGGTGTGTTGGCGCGCGTGGCGGCGGCCATTGCCAAAGCGGAAGCGGACATCACCCGGGTCAACATGGCCGACGAATCCGGTGGCGAAGCGGCCATTGAACTGCGTTTTGTGATTGCGGTACGCGACGCCAGCCACCTCGAAACGGTGTTGCGCAGCCTCAGGCGAACCGCATCGGTCATGCAAGCACAGCGGGTAACTGCCTCACCCTTGCCTGCCCGCCATCACTGAGGGATGGATGGCCCCGCTGCAGGGTATGTTACGGCAATGACCTCTAGCTCTTGCACGCCGGCAGGGGAGACCAAACGGACCACATCGCCTACCTGGGCCTTCAACAAACTGCGGGCCACGGGCGAGACCCAACTCACCTGCCCTTGCAAAGCGTCTGCTTCATCGATTCCCAAAATGGTGATGGTGTTGGTTTGCCCATCAGGCAGTGCGTAGGTCACACAAGCACCAAAAAAAATTTGTTCCCGCCCATGGTGCACACTGGGGTCGGTGACCTCGGCCAGTTCCAAGCGCCGGGTCAAAAAACGAATGCGCCGGTCTATGTCGCGCAAGCGTTTTTTGCCATACAAATAGTCGCCATTTTCTGACCGGTCGCCGTTGCTGGCCGCCCAGTGCACCACCTCGACCACTTGGGGCCTTTGGACATCGATCAAATCAAAGAGTTCTGCCCGCATGCGGGCGAAGCCAGTTGGGGTGATGTAGTTTTTGCCACCTGCGGGGATCGGCGGCAAACCGTCATGCTCGTCATCTTCGCCAGCGGTTTCGCGGGTAAAGGCTTTGCTCATGAGAAAAACACTGAAAAAAAACCTGCCATCCAAGGAAAGCAGGTCAGGAGA
>RFNL01000324.1 GCA_009927195.1 Betaproteobacteria bacterium
GTGCCTGCCCGTTGCTGGCAAACCCGTGACCCACGGCGTGGACACCGGCTTTTTGGTGTTCAACGAGCGCACTTACCCGGGGCTGATCGCTTTGCTGGCCGAGTTGGGCGTGCCCAGCGCCGCCTCTGACATGTCGTTTTCGGTCCAAGCACCAGCCAGCCAGCAGCAGCCGGCACTGGAATGGAACGGGGCCACCTTGAACACGGTGTTTGCCCAGCGCAGCAACCTGTGGCGCCCCCGCTTTTGGGCGATGCTGCGCGAAGTACTGCGTTTTAACGCCTTGGCCACCGGCTTGGCCGAGTCGGGGCAAGACGCATCGCTGCATCTGCCATTGCAAGACTTTTTGGACAAGCACCGCTTTGGCGCGGCTTTTCGCGATTGGTATTTGTTGCCCATGCTGGGCTGCATTTGGAGTTGTCCGACCGACCAAATGTTGCGGTTCCCGGTGGCCACACTGATCCGCTTTTGCCACAACCATGGGCTGATTCAGGTCAACCAGCGGCCGCGCTGGCACACGGTGCGCGGCGGCGCGCGTCAATACGTGCAGCGCATCACCCAGGCCATCGATGACAAACGGCTGCGCACACCGGTGCGGCGCATCGAGCGCCATGCGCAAGGCGTAAGGGTGTTCACCGACACCGGGCCCGAGTCGTTTGACCAGGTGATTTTGGCCACCCATGCCGACCAAGCCCTGGCCCTGCTGGCCCAGCCCAGCTTGCATGAGGCCGCCACTTTGCGGGCGATTCGCAGCCAAGCCAATGAGGCGGTGCTGCACACCGACGCATCGGTGATGCCCCGGCGCAAATTGGCCTGGGCGGCTTGGAACTATGAGCGCGGTGTGCAACAGACCTCATCCCCGCAACGGGTGTGTTTGCACTACTGGATCAACCAATTGCAACCGCTGCCGTTTGACCAACCGGTCATCGTCTCGCTCAACCCCTTGCGCGAGATCGAGCCTGCGCAGGTGCTGGGCCGCTACGCCTACGACCATCCGGTGTTCGACCTGGCCGCCATGCAAGCCCAGCAACACATGGCGAGCTTGCAAGGTCAGCAGCGAACCTGGTATGCCGGCGCCTGGCTGGGCTATGGTTTTCACGAAGACGGTTTGCGCTCGGGCCAAGCGGCGGCGCGAGGGGTGCTTGGCCTGGGCACCCCCACGGAGCACCGTGCATGAACGAGACGACAACCGAGCGCACAGCGCTGGGCCCGCTATTGGGTTTTGGCCAGGTGCGCCATGCGCGCTTAAAACCCAAGGCCCATGCATTCGCCTATCCCACCTATTTTTTGCTGTTGCCCATGCGGCACCTGCAGGCCCACGGTGGCGGCGCATTGGCGCTCAACCGCAGCGCCGCCTTGAGTTTTCATGACTGCGACCATGGCGACGGGCGCGGCCCGCAAGCCGGCGGGGCTTTGGGCTGGTTGTTGGAGTTGCTCGCGCGCGAGGGCATTGACGATGCCGATGGCGAAATCTGGCTGCACTGCTACCCTCGGGTGCTCGGCTATGCCTTCAAACCCGTGAGCTTTTGGTATTGCCACCGCGCCGACCACAGCCTGCGCGCCATTGTGGTGGAGGTCAACAACACCTTTGGCGAGCGGCATTGCTATTTGCTGCCCCAAGCACAATGGGGCGTGACGCAAACCGCAACCAAGGTGTTTCATGTCTCGCCGTTTTGCCACATTGAAGGGGTTTACCGCTTTCGCTTCCTGCGCACCGCCCGCCCCAGTGGCGAGCGCACGGTGGTGCGCATCGACCACGACGATGCCACCGGCCCGCTGTTGCAAACCAGTGTCAGTGGCCATTTGCAACCGGTGAATGCGCACAGCCTGCGCCGCGCCTTGTGGCAATACCCCTTGATGACCTGGGGCGTGATCACGCGCATCCACTGGCAAGCCTTGAAACTGTGGTGGCAGCGCATCCCGTATGTGCCCAAGCCCAAACTTCCCTCCGATTTTGTGACCCGCTGAGCGGGCGAGAACCGATGAACACCAGCACCGCAACGCTTCGCAAGCCCACCTCCATGCCCTTGGCCGCGCGCCAGGTCCTGCCCTTGCTGCAACAACTCCAGGTGGGCCAACTGCAGTTGCGTTTGCCCGACGGCAGCGAGTCGGTCTACGGCCCCGGCGAACCATTCAGTGCCTGCTTGGTGGTGCACGACTGGTCGGTGTTTGGCCAGGCCATGCGCCATGGCGACATTGGCTTTGCCGAGTCCTTCATCGCCGGCCACTGGGAGAGCCCCGATTTGTGCGCCTTGTTGCGGCTGATGGTGGCCAACCGCAACGCGCTGGACGCAGTGATTTATGGCCGGTGGTGGGGCCAATTGGCGCACCGCTTGCGCCACTGGCTCAACCGCAACACCCGCCGCAACAGCCGCAAAAACATCCATGCCCACTACGACCTGGGCAACACCTTCTACAGCCTGTGGCTGGACCAAACCCTGAATTACTCGTCGGCCTGGTTCGACGGCAACCCGATGCAATCGTTGTCGCAGGCGCAAGATGCGAAAGTGCGCCGCGCCTTGCGCATGGTCAACCTCAAGCCCGGAGGCCAGCAACGCCTGCTCGAAATCGGCTGCGGCTGGGGCGCTTTGGCCGAGATGTCCACCCGCGAGTGGGGGGCTGACTTCACCGGCGTGACCTTGAGCGAGCAACAACTGCAACATGCGCAAAAGCGCTTGACCGACCTGGGATTGGGTGAGCGGGCGCAGTTTCGCTTGCAAGACTACCGCGACATCCAAGACCCAGCGTACGATGCCATTTGCTCCATCGAGATGATTGAGGCCGTGGGCCAGGCCTACTGGCCCATCTACTTTGAAACCGTGGCCCGCCTGCTCAAGCCCGGTGGGCGCGCTTGCATCCAAAGCATCGTGATCGCCGATGCCTACTTTGATCGCTATGTGCGCGGCACCGATTTCATTCAGCAATACATCTTCCCCGGGGGTTGCCTGCCCTCGCCCAGCGCGTTTCGGCAACATGCGCAAAAGGCAGGTCTGCGCATCGTCGATGAGTTTGCCTTTGGCCAGGACTATGCCCACACCTTGCGGGTGTGGCGCGAGCGCTTCATGCAGGTCAAACCGCAAGTGCTGGCGCTGGGCTTTGACGAGCGCTTTGTGCGCATTTGGCAGTTTTACCTGGCCTATTGCGAAGCCGCCTTCCTGCAAGCCAATACCGACGTGGTGCAGTACACCTTGCTCAAACCATGAGCGGTGGCCGTCTCCCGCCGTGGCTGCTCGGTCTTTGTCTGGGCTGGCTGGGTTTGGCCAGCCCCGCTTTGGCCGGCCCGCCCCCGCGCCCCAGCGCCGCCGCCACCCGTGCGGTTGAGGCCGAGCCCCTGAGTGCCGCGTTGGCGCCGTTGCTCCACCGCTCTTTGGGCAAGCCGCAGTTGCTGGGCCAAGCGGGTTTTCGCTATTTTGGATTTTCCGTCTATCTTGCCCAGTTATGGGTGGGGCAGCGGCCCCGCGACGTGCAGTGGGATTGGGCGCAGCAACCGGTGGTGTTGTCACTGCAATACCAGCGCGACTTCAAAGGTGAAGCCATTGCCCAGCGCAGCATCGAGGAGATGCAGCGCCACCCATTGATGCCTGTGGCGGCGCAAGACACTTGGTTGCAAAAGCTCAAAGAAGTCTTGCCCGATGTGCGCGAAGGCGATCGCTTGATTGGCATCTACCAACCCGGCGCTGGTTTGCAAGTGTGGCACCAAAGCAGCCAACTGCGTGAGGTGGGCAGCCTGCCCGACCCAACGCTGGCGCGGGTGTTCATGGGCATTTGGCTCGACCCCAGCACCTCTGCACCCGAATTGCGGCAACGCTTGCTGGGGCTGGTCCCACCATGAGCACCTGCGCTTGGCCGATGCACCGCGCTGACCTGGCACGCCTGGGTGCGATGGGGTTTCCGCTGGCCTTTGTGGCCCTGCCCTTGTACGTGGTGCTGCCACACCACTATGCCAGCACCTATGCCTTGCCACTGGGCTGGATCGGTGCACTGCTGCTGTTGGCTCGCCTGGGCGACGCGCTCATCGACCCTTGGCTGGGCCGGCACACCGATGCCTGGTTTGCCCATTCGCGCCAGCAGGTACTGCGGGGCGCTCAGCGCTCGGCGCTGTTGCTCGCGCTGGGCTTGGGGCTGCTGTTTTTCCCCCATGTGGTGCTGCCCGCCAAGGCTGCCGCAATCGCAGTGATGGGCGTGGCCGCGCTGGCCCTGGTGGCTTGTTGCCTGGGCCTGAGCCTGCTCAGCCTGACCCATCAGTCTTGGGGCGCGCGCATGGGTGGTGACGAAAGCCAGCGCAGCCAATTGGTGGGCTGGCGCGAAGGCCTGGGTTTACTGGGGGTGATCAGCGCCAGCGCCTTGAGCGCGGCTTTGGGGGTGTTGGCCATGGTGCTGGCTTTTGGCCTGAGCCTGGGTCTGGCCCTGTGGGCCTGGCGTTGTGCACCCGCCCCCCGCATGGGCCGCGCGCAGAGCAGCCCGTCGGACCCGCAGCCCCATGCCCTGGGCATGGCCGCTCCGCTGGGCGTGCCCTTGTTTCGCCGCCTGTTGACAGTGTTCGTCCTCAATGGCATCGCCAGCGCCATTCCCGCCACCTTGGTGCTGTTTTTTGTGCAGGACCGCTTGCAAGCCGCCCCGGGTCAAGAGGCGGTTTTTTTGGCCCTTTATTTTTGCGCGGCCGCCTTGTCCATGCCGCTGTGGTTGACCGCTGTGCGCCGCTGGGGCCTGGCGCGCAGTTGGCTGTTGGGCATGGGGCTGGCAATGGCGGTGTTCATTTGGACCTTGGCTTTGGGGACCGGCGACACCCTCGCCTTTGCACTGGTGTGCGCGCTTTCGGGACTGAGCCTGGGGGCCGATGTGATCGCCCCTGGGGCCTTGCTCACCGGGGTGGTGCAGCGCCTGGGACAAGACCAATCGCACCAAGGGCTTTACTGGGGCTGGTGGCAAGTGGCCACCAAGCTCAACCTGGCATTGGCCGCCGGTTTGGCCTTGCCCGCCTTGCAGTGGTGGGGCTACACACCCGGCCAACGCGATGTCGCTGGCCTGTGGGCGCTCAGTTGCGCTTACGCCCTCATTCCTTGCCTGCTCAAGGCCGTTGCCGCCGCATACTTATGGCAGCAACGCCACACCTGGACCCCCCCACCCTCGATGGAGAAACCCGTATGAAACGACGTTTGCTGTTAATGGCCGCACCGGCCAGCGCCTTGGGCCTGGCTGGCTGCGCCGGCCCACGGATTGACGACCTGGGTCAAGAGTTGCCCACGCTGGACCTGCGCCAATACTTCAACGGCATGGTCGACGCCTGGGGCATCTTTACCGACCGCAACGGCAAGGTCGTCAAACGCTTCACCGTGGTGATGGCTTGCGCCTGGCAAGGCGAGGAAGGCGTGCTCGATGAGCAATTCACCTACAGCGATGGCACGCGCGAGCAACGCATCTGGCGCTTGCGCCACCTCGGCCAAGGCCGCTACAGCGGACAAGCCGGCGATGTGGTGGGCACCGCCCAAGGCCAAACCCGGGGCAACGCATTTCAGTGGGGCTACACCCTGGCCCTGCCCGTCGATGGCCGGGTGTGGGAGGTGCAGTTTGACGACTGGATGTTCCTGATGGACGAGCGGGTGATGCTCAACAAGGCGCGCATGAGCAAATGGGGCATTCACCTGGGCGATGTGACCCTGTCCTTCACCAAACGGACCACGCCATGAGCCCAGCGCCCAAGGCCGGTCCGGGCCATGGGCCCACGCTCGGGAGGCCCGAATGGCTTTGAACCCCACGGTGCACGATTGGCGCGGTCAACGCGTGTGGCTGATTGGCGCCTCCAGCGGCATTGGCTTGGCTTGCGCCCAGGCCTTGCACGCGGCCGGTGCACAGGTGTGCGTGTCGGCACGCCAAACCACGGCGTTGCATGCCTTTGTGGCCCAGCACCCTGGTGCGCGCGCCTTGGCTATGGATGTGACCGATGCCGCCAGCGTGGCCCAGGCCTGTGACGCCGCCTGGGGTGAGCAAGGCCTGGACTGGGTGGTGTACTGCGCGGGCCACTACCGCGCCCATGATGCGACCGCGTTTGACCTGGCCGACATGCTGCGCCACCAAGATGTGAATTACACCGGTGCCTTGCGCATGCTCGACGCCTTGCTGCCACGTTTGCTGGCCCAGGGACGCGGCCACATCAGCCTGGTATCGAGTGTCGCTGGCTACCGGGGCTTGCCCAAGAGTTTGGCTTATGGGCCGACCAAGGCGGCTTTGACCCATTTGGCCGAGGCCTTGTACTTCGACCTGCACCCGCGTGGCCTGGGGGTGAGCGTGGTCAACCCCGGATTTGTGCAAACCCCATTGACCGCGCAAAACGACTTCCACATGCCCGCCTTGATGCAACCTGCCGATGCGGCCCAGCGCATGCTGCAAGGCTGGCAACGCGGTTTGTTTGAAATCCATTTCCCCCGCCGCTTCACCCACTGGCTCAAGCTTTTGCGGGTGCTGCCCTATGAATGGTTTTTTCCTTTGGTGGCCCGCTTCACCCGCGGCCAACCGTGAGTCCCCCATGAACCCTGCCTGGACGCCGAGCCAACCTCCCCACCACGACAGTGTGCCCAGCGAGGCCCTGGCGGCCATCGAGGCCTTTTTCAGCGGCATGACCCCCGCGCACCTGGCGCGCCTGGGCGAGATTTACAGCGCGCAGGCCCGCTTCAAAGACCCGTTCAATGAGGTGCAAGGCGTGGATGCCATCCGCGGCATTTTTCAGCACATGTACGACCGATTGCAGCGACCGAGATTTGTGGTGACTGCGCGTTTGCAACAAGGCCGACAGTGCTTTTTGGCCTGGGACTTTGTGTTTGGGCTGCACCCAAACAGCGCTGAAATCACCGTGCGGGGCGCCACCCATTTGTGGCTGGCACCCAGCGCCGATGGGCAATGGCGCATTGAGGTGCACCGCGATTATTGGGACGCCGCCGAGGAGTTGTACGAAAAAATGCCGCTGTTGGGCGCTTTGATGCGCTGGCTCAAGCGCCGGGTGAATGCGCCGGTCAAGCCGAAGAGGGGACACTCTCGCTGAAACTGCTGCGTTGGCTCAAGCGGTCGTAGAGTTTGTCCAAGGTCGGATGGGCACCGCGCCAATCCATGTCTGAAAAGCGAAAGTCCAAATAACCCAGCGCACAACCGACCGCGATATCGGCCAGGCTGAAATGGGTGCCAGCGCAATGGCTGCGCTCGCCCAAGCCGCGCGCCATGGCATCGAGAGAGAGTTGAATTTTGTCCATTTGCCGCGCCACCCAAGCCGGGCTGCGCTGATTGTCTGTGCGCCCTGGCCAGGTTTTTTCCAGGCGCGCCAGGATGGCGGCATCAAGCAAACCGTCGGCCAGGGCCTCCCAGGTTTTGACTTCGGCCCGCTCCCGCCCGCTGGCTGGAATGAGCTTGCCGACCGGCGACAAAGTGTCCAGGTATTCGACGATCACGCGCGAATCGAACAATGCCTCACCGCCTTCCATCACCAAGCAAGGCACCTTGCCCAAGGGGTTGGACAAAGCGATGCTGGTCTGCGCAGACCAAACGTCTTCCAGGGTAAATTGGTAATCGAGTTTTTTTTCGGCCATGACAATGCGCACTTTGCGCACGTAGGGGCTGGTGATGGCACCAATGAGTTTCATGCTGAGCGGTCAAAAAATGAAGTGGTGACCATTCTATCGGGCGGGCCATGCGGTCCAGGCAACGGTTGCTTCCGAGCACCAAAATGCCAGGGCCTAAAATCTTCAGATGGATCATTTCGCCATCACCGCGTTATCCCCGCTGGACGGTCGCTACGCCAACAAACTCACCGCATTGCGTGGTTTGATGAGTGAACAAGGCTATATGCACCGGCGTGTACAGGTCGAAGTGGCCTGGCTGGTGGCCTTGAGCGAGGCGGGTTGGGCGGAGTTTCCCCCCTTGAGCCTGGCGGCACGCAAGCATTTGCGCAGCCTGGTCCGTGGGTTTGGCACGGCCGAGGCCACAGCCATCAAAGCCATTGAGAAAACCACCAACCATGATGTGAAAGCGGTGGAGTACTGGATCAAAGCCCAATGCCAACGCGCCGATTTGCCCGCACCGGTGCGCGCGGAACTGGCCCAGGTGGTGGAGTTCATCCACTTCGCCTGCACCAGCGAAGACATCAACAACACCAGCCATGCCTTGCAACTGCAAGCGGCCCGCCAGCAGGTCTTGTTGCCCGCGCTGCAAGGCGTTTTGGCCCGGTTGCGTGGCCTGGCCGTTGCCCATGCCCAGGTGCCCATGCTCGGCCGCACCCATGGCCAAACCGCCACCCCCACCACCGTGGGCAAAGAATTCGCCAATGTCGTGGCGCGTTTGCAACATGCCCACGATGCGATTGCCGCCGTGGGTTTGATGGCCAAAATGAATGGTGCGGTGGGCAACTACAACGCCCACCTCAGCGCCTGGCCCGAGATGGATTGGGAGGCCTTTGCCCGCCGCGTGGTGGAAACTCCCGACCACGACGACCCCGCCCAATCCTTTGGTTTGGGCTTGCGGTTCCAGGCCTACAGCACCCAAATTGAGCCGCATGACCACCTGGCCGAATTGTTTGATGCCGTGGCGCGGGCCAACACCATCTTGGTCGACTTGGCCCGCGATGTGTGGGGCTATGTGTCGCTGGGCTACTTTAAGCAGCGGCTCAAAGCCGGCGAAATCGGTTCATCGACCATGCCGCACAAAGTCAATCCGATTGATTTTGAAAATGCCGAGGGAAACCTGGGGCTGGCCAACGCGCTCTTACGCCACATGAGCGAGAAACTGCCCATCAGCCGCTGGCAGCGTGACCTCAGCGATAGCACGGTGCTGCGCAACATGGGCGTGGCCTTGGGCCATGCGGTGCTCGCCTACCAATCGCTCAGCGTGGGCCTGGACAAACTCGAACTCCACCAAGAGGCTTTGGCCGCCGACTTGGACAATGCCTGGGAAGTGTTGGCCGAGCCCATCCAAACGGTGATGCGCCGTTATGGGGTGGCCGGCGCGTATGAGCAACTCAAAGAAGTCACGCGCGGCAAACAAGTGCGCGCCCAAGACCTGCATGCCTTGATCGAGGGCTTGAACATCCCCGCCGATGCCAAGGCCCGCTTGCTGGCGCTCACGCCGGCGACCTACGTGGGCATGGCGGTTGGCCTGGCCCAACGCCAAGCCTGACATGGCCATCAAGTCGACCATCTTCAAGGCGCATTTGCAAATCGCCGACATCGACCACGCCTATTACGCGGATCATGCACTCACCCTGGCGCGCCACCCCAGCGAAACCGATGAACGCATGATGGTGCGCCTGGTGGCCCTGGCCTTGAACGCCCACCAACTGCAAGGCACCTGCCAAGGCGACGGCCATTTGCAATTTGGCGCGGGCCTGAGCGACCCCAATGAACCCGATGTGGTGTTGCGCGACTTCACCGGCCGCACCCGCTGGTGGATCGAGGTCGGTCAGCCGCAAGACAAACCCTTGCTCAAGGCTTGCGGCGTGGCCGATGGGGTGTGTGTATATGCCTTCAACCATGCGGCGGATGTGTGGTGGCGTGGCATACAAAACGCTTTGACCAAGCCGCGCAACTTGCAGGTCTGGCGCATCCCATCGGCCAGCGCCCAGGCCCTGGCCGCTTTGGCCGAGCGCAGCATGACGCTTCAAGCCACCGTGCAAGAGGGCGTGCTGATGCTGGGCAGCGCCCGTGGCACGGTGGATGTGGAATGTGAGCGCTGGCTGTGATGCGCCGCCCCGACACCTCAAGCGCTGGATTTGTCGGCGTGGTGCAGCGCAGGTGCGCCAGGCTTGGGGTTGTCCGCGCCCGCCCGCTCGGCATAGCGGTTAAAGCGCCAGGCATCGGCACTCAAGGTGATGCGCCGCCAGGTCGCACGCTTGGCACCAGGGCTCATCTCGGTCCAGCGCTGCACCTCGTCAAAACTGCGGCCGCAACCTTTGCACCAGGCATCGCCCTGGCTGGTCGAACAAATGGCAATGCACGGTGTGTCAGGGGTGGTGTCGTACCAGGCGCGCCAAGCGGCCATGGCCTGGGGCGGAAAGCCTTTTTCAGCCGCTTCGTCCTCATGGTGGAAAACCATCAAGGCATACACCTCGGCCAAGGCACGGGTTTCGTTGGCCAAGGTGATGCCATCGGGCGAGGGCTTGCGCACACGCCAAAAATTGATCGCAGCTTCGATGTCGGTGATGTGTATGGACGCCATGGGGGAGCAAATAATAGAGCATCCCCCACAAAAAAAGCCTGCGTGGAATGGGCGCATGAAGCTGCTGATCAAATGGCTGCTCTATGCCACGGCTTTGATGGCTTTGTCTGAGCTTCACCCCGGTATCAAGGTGGCGCATTTTGCGGTGGCCATGTCGGCAGCGCTGGTGATTGGCCTGCTGCATATGCTGCTGCGACCCCTGCTGGTGCTGCTCACCCTGCCTGTGACCGTGCTCAGCCTGGGGTTGTTTGTGTTCATCATCAACGCCTTGTTGTTTTGGATGGCCGCCGCAATGCTCACCGATTTTCGGGTCGACAGCTTTGGCGATGCCTTGGTGGGTTCGCTGATTTACTCGGCACTGGGCATGCTGATCGACTCAGCGCTGAAGCAGCTGTTCCCGCCGCAGTGAGTCGATTTCGCGCAAATTGGCATCGATGATGGATGCCTCAATGTGATCGGCCCGCTCCATTTGTCCATCACGGGTTTTTTGCATCACCAGCGCCTGGGCTGCGCGCAGCCGGTCTTGGGCCCCCGCCAAATCGTGCTGCAACCAACGGGTTTGCGCCTGCACACGGATGGCGCGCAAGCTCTTGCCTTGGCACTGCAAGGCCTGGGCCAACAGCGATGCGGCCATGATGTCACGGGGCCGCTGCAACATCCAAGCGTCCAACTCTTGCGCGGCCAGGCCACAAGCTGGGACTTGCTGCAGTGCCAATCGCGCCTGGGCCAACCACAGGACTTCGGCCCGGCTCGAGGGCCGGCTTTGGCCTTGCAACAAATCAATGGTGGTTTGGGCTTGGCCCGATTGCAGGGCCACCTCGGCTTGCAAACCGCGCCACCAGTGCGGCGCTGCCTGTGACAACAGGGGGCCGAGTCGATCGCGTTTTTGCACCGCTGCGGCCATTTGCTGAAGCCGCACATCCGACAAAACCGCCGCATACAGCACAGCGACTTGCCGCATGGGCGGGTAGCTTGACAAGCCTGGGTCAAGCGCGGCATCGGACAAGCGGCGCAAGCCGTCCACATTGGTTTGCACCAAAGCCCGTGCGCGCGCTGCCGTGAGCACATCGTCCCAGTCGGTGGTTGCCGTTTTGCTTTGGGCCAAACTGGGTTGGCGCAATTGCATATCGGCAATGCGCTCGGTGGTCAAGGGGTGGCTGCGCAAATAAGGGTAGTTGCCCCGGTCGTTCAAGCGGGATGCGATTTGCAGTTTTTCAAACATGCCGACAAAACCCTGGGTGTCAAAACCCGCATCGGCCATCACGCCAAAGCCCACCCGATCGGCTTCTCGCTCCATATCGCGCGAAAAGTTCAATTGGGTTTGGATGGCCAAGGCTTGTCCACCCGAGATCATGGCGGTGCCCGCGCTGGGGCTTTTGCTGGCCGCCAAGATCGCCAGCAGCATGGCCCCCATCAGCAGCGGGGACTGCTGGCTCTGGCGCGACATCAAGCGCGCAATGTGGCGCTGGGTGACATGGGTGAGTTCGTGCGCCAACACCGATGCCAACTCATGCCGGTTGCCCACCGTGGCGATCAATCCCAGGTGCACGCCCAAGTAGCCCCCAGGCAGGGCAAATGCGTTGACACTGGGATCGCGAATCAGGCTCACCTCCCAGGCAAAGCGCTGCTCCAACTCGGCCGACAACTCGCCACGCTCGCGCGCAGCCACCATCAGGCGCAACCAAATTTGCTGCACCTGCTCGCCCAACACCGGGTCGTCCAGGTAATCGGGGTCTTTGTAGATCTCGCGCATGATGCTGTCGCCAATGCGCCGCTCTGACACCAGGGAAATATCGCCCGCATCTCCCAGGCTGGGCAAGCGTGGAGTGCCCACGCTTTGGGCCTGTGACAAGGGCAACGGCATGGCCAGCAAGGCGGCGCACACGGCGGCCAATAGCCGCGTCGGCCTGACCAGGCGACGCAAACGGGCAAGGGTGGGAGGGGTGTTCATGACCTTATCATGGACCATATTAACCCGCGATAAGCGCTGGCCTTGGTCTGTGACCACTGCAGTGCAAACCCATGGATAGTCCCAAGATGTCTGAACTCACCCATTTCGATGCCCAAGGCCAAGCCCACATGGTGGACGTGGCCCAGAAAGCTCAAACCCACCGGGTGGCCGTGGCCCAAGGCCGCATCCGCATGCAAGCCCACACCCTTGAATTGATCACCCATGGGCAGGCCCAAAAGGGAGATGTCTTGGGTGTGGCCCGCCTGGCTGGCATCATGGCGGCGAAAAAAACCAGCGACCTCATCCCCTTGTGCCACCCCTTGGCCCTGACCCGCGTGAGCGTCAGTTTTGAGCTCGAACCCGATCACCAATGCGTGGTGTGCCAGGCCCAGGCCGAAACCCTGGGACCCACAGGGGTTGAAATGGAAGCCCTCACCGCCGTGCAGCTGGCGCTACTGACCATTTACGACATGTGCAAAGCGGTAGACCGCAGCATGACCATCACCGATGTGAAGTTGCTGGAAAAGCATGGCGGCAAGAGTGGGAGTTTTGTGGCCTAGACTGCGAACGCTGGGGCAAACATCGACCATTGGTCAGCCCAATATCAAGACACAAAAAAACCCGCCAAGGCTCTTTCGGGCCTTGGCGGG
>RFNL01000153.1 GCA_009927195.1 Betaproteobacteria bacterium
ACCGGTGGCGCAACCCAAGTTGACCAGGCGGCCTTTGGCCAACAAAGTGATTTTTTTGCCATCCGGGAAGATCACATGGTCGACCTGGGGCTTGATCTCGTCCCACTTGAGTTTCTCCAGCGAAGCCACGTCGATTTCATTGTCAAAGTGTCCGATGTTGCACACAATGACCTCGTCTTTCATGGCGGCCATGTGCTCGTAACGGATCACGTTTTTGTTGCCGGTGGCGGACACGAAGATGTCGGCTTTGTCAGCGGCGTATTCCATGGTGACCACTTTGTAGCCTTCCATCGCCGCTTGCAAGGCGTTGATCGGGTCGATCTCGGTCACCCACACCTGTGCGCTCAAGGCCCGCAGGGCTTGGGCGGAACCTTTGCCCACGTCACCGTAGCCGGCGACCACAGCCACTTTGCCAGCGATCATCACGTCGGTGGCGCGCTTGATCGAGTCCACCAAGGACTCGCGGCAGCCATACAGGTTGTCAAATTTGCTCTTGGTCACCGAGTCGTTCACGTTGATGGCGCGGAACATCAATGAGCCTTTGGCGGCCATTTCGTTCAAGCGCAACACGCCGGTGGTGGTTTCTTCGGTCACGCCGATGATGTGCGCACCTTTGCGGCTGTACCAGGTGGGGTCCACGGCCAATTTGGCTTTGATGGCATTGAACAAACACACTTCCTCCTCGCTGCCGGGGTTGTTCAACACAGAAGCGTCGGTTTCGGCGCGCTTGCCCAAGTGCATCAACAAGGTCGCGTCGCCGCCATCGTCCAAGATCATGTTGGGGCCTTCGCCTTCGGCGCCCTGGGCACCGAATTCAAAAATGCGATGGGTGTAGTCCCAATAGTCGGCCAAGGTTTCACCTTTGTAGGCGAACACGGGGGTGCCATTGGCCACCAAGGCGGCCGCGGCATGGTCTTGGGTGGAGAAGATATTGCAAGAGGCCCAACGCACTTGAGCGCCCAGGGCTTGCAGGGTCTCAACCAGCACAGCGGTTTGGATGGTCATGTGCAAAGAGCCGGTGATGCGCGCGCCTCTCAAAGGCTGGGCTTGGGCAAACTCTTGGCGGATCGCCATCAGGCCGGGCATTTCGGTTTCGGCGATTTTGATTTCTTTGCGACCCCAGTCGGCCAAGCTCATGTCGGCGACGTGGAAATCGGTGGTCTGGGTGGGTTTGAGTGATGCGTTCATGCGAGGCTCCTAAAGGGGTTCAGGGCCACTGACGCAGAAAAACAAGCACTGGGGGGGCCGAGGTGCTCACCTCACGTTGTCAGTGGGTGAGCGCAGTTGGAAAAGGTTCCGAGCCTCACACAGTCTGTCTTGAATGTGCTGCAGCGCTCCTCGGTGGCCAAATTCTAGCAAAGCCAGCGAACAAGATGCTTTGGCCCTCTGCCCATGCCCAGGTGGCGTGGGGTCTTTTGCGCGCCTACTGGCCAAGCACAAATCCATACAAATGCTTGCCATTTGGAACTAAGATGGGTAAATGTTCAGCCGAAATTTTATTTTATTCATCAAAAACAACCTGCCCGTGGGCATGCGTTCGTCTCAAGACATTTACTTTGTCTTGTTCGTGATTTCCGCTTTGGCCTTCATCATTCCCACTTGTCCCTGGTTTTTCATTTTGGGCCAAGAACGGGCTGGCGTTTCAGTGATGGTGGTCGCCTTGGTGATCTTCTCCACCATGCTGGCGTGGCGGTTCTTGAAGCTGCCCTTGTTATGGGCCCAAAACATTTATCAGTTCAATTTGGTTGCCGTGATTTTGTACAACGCCTGGTTCATGGGCGGTTTGAGTTCGCCGGTGATGGTCTGGTTGGGCATTGTCCCGGTGCTGCCTTTGTTCACCGCGCGGTCTCGGGTATGGGTATACGTCTGGATGTTTTTTTCCTTCTCCTCAGTGGTGGGGCTCTACATCATCCAAGTCACCGGAATCTTGCCCATGTTGCCGCATGACACTGCCGAGGGCTTGGCCTTTCGGGGAATGATGTATGCCATGCTGTTGCTGACCCAACTGAGTCTGATTTATTCGGTCGACATGCTCAGCGAATCCACGCTGCGCCACATCTCGCGCACCAACACCCGACTCAATTTGCTGTCCGTCGATTTGCAAAAAGCCAATGCCCACAAAGACCAGTTTCTGGCCATGGTCAGCCACGAAATGCGCACCCCTTTGAACGCGGTGATGGGCTACCTGAGTTTGATGAGCACCGACAAACGCCTGCCCGAGGATGCGGTCGACTTTGTCAAAGGTGCACAAAACTCTGCGGCGCATTTGCTCACCGTGATCAATGATTTACTGGACTTCTCGCAAATCCAAAAAGGGCGCGTGGTACTCAACCCTCAGGTGTTCAACCTGAATGTCATGTTGCACAAAACCCATGGCATCTTCAAACCCCGCGCCAGCGATCTGGGGCTGGACTACAAACTCATCATCAGCCCTGACCTGCCCGAGTGGGTGCGCGGCGACCAACACCGCTTGGCGCAAATCATCATCAACCTGTTGGGCAATGCGCTGAAGTTCACCGACAAAGGCCATGTCACCACCCAGGTCGATTACAAGGCCACCTCCGAGCATGATGGTGTTTTGGTCGTCCGAGTGATCGACAGCGGGCGCGGTATTGCGCTCGAGGCGCAACAGAAAATCTTCGAGCCGTTTGTGCAACTCACCCAAGCCGACGGGCAATCGGCCCCGCGCGATGCCTTGCGCGGTAACGGCCTGGGCTTGAGCATCACCCGCACCTTGGTCAACAGCCATGACGGCACGATTGACTTGCACAGCGAGGTGGGCATGGGCTCCGAATTTCGCATCAGCATTCCCCTGCCGGTGGCGCCTGCCCCCCCCAAGTCGGTGCCGGCTTTGGAGTTGATCGACCACAGCTCGGTCAAACTGCTCATCGTGGACGACCATGCGGTCAACCGCATGGTGGCCACCGCCACCATTCAGCGCTCCATGCCCAATGCGCAAATCGATCAGGCCGAAAACGGCACCCAAGGTCTGGAAAAAATGTCCACCACTTTCTACGACCTGGTGTTGCTTGATTTGGTCATGCCCGACATCGATGGCATAGAGGTCATGCGCCGTGTGCGCGGTAGCTTAGTGCCGCCTTATCGCGATGTGCAAGTGGTGGCCCTGACCGCCAATGTGGCCGAAGAAGCCCTCAAAACCTGCTTGTCAGTGGGCATCAGTGAAGTCATGCCCAAACCTTTTGACCGCCTCACCTTGGTCAATACCGTCATTCGCCATTGCAACAAAGGCCTCGCGGCCGTGCCCGCCGCTGGCCCCTGATTGCACCGCAGCGCGACATTCAATCTGCGGCCGCCGTCTATGATGCGGACTGTTATGCGCAACACACCATGAGCACATTCCTCCCAGAAGTGCGCCGCCGGCGCACTTTTGCCATCATCTCCCACCCTGACGCCGGCAAAACCACGCTCACCGAAAAATTGTTGTTGTTCTCGGGTGCGATTCAAATTGCAGGCTCGGTCAAGGCCCGCAAGGCCTCGCGCCACGCCACCAGTGATTGGATGGAGATTGAAAAGCAACGGGGCATTTCCGTGGCTTCCTCGGTG
>RFNL01000353.1 GCA_009927195.1 Betaproteobacteria bacterium
GGTGTTTGGCAGCGCCTACTGGCAGCGGGTGTTGCATCTGCAAGTGCTGGTGGACGAAGGGGTGATCTCACCCGATGACTTGCAGCTGTTTCGTTATGTGGACGACGTGGATCAAGCATGGCAATGCATCCAAGATTTTTACCGGCTCTGACAAGCCCCACGCCCCCAAACCTGCGGCGCCGTGCAGGGGTATGGCGTGGCAACAGCGTGCCCTCAGGCCGGGACAATTTTCAAGCGCAATGCAGTGCGGGTGCTCATTGCCACCCAGGTCGCCACTGACCAAAACACACCCGCACTGCCCAAAAAAGCCCCGGCCACGCCAAACAGCATGGGCATGGCCACACTCGATGCGTTGATGGCCATCAGGCGCAGGCCGATCGCTTCGCCATGGCGCTCTTGCGGCGTGATCTGGTGCAGCATGCTCATCAGCATGGGCTGGATCACGCCGAGCGAAAAACCCAGCAAGACCGAGCAAAAGCCCATCATCCAAGCGCCCTGGGCCAAAGGGTAAGCGGCCAATATCAGCACCGTGATGACCATGGAACCCGAAATCATCTGCCACTCCTGGACCCGGTGCACCAGGCCTGGTAACACCACCCGAATGAGGGCGGCGGCAATCGCAAAGCCCCCCAAAATGCTGCCGATGGCCGAGGCGCTGAGGTTTTGCTCATGGCCCATCAAAGGCACGACAAAGGTGTGCACGTCCCAGCAAGAGGCCATCACCCAATTGATCCACAACATGCGCCGGAACAGGGGCAGTTGGATCAAGTCCCAGGCACTGCGGCGGGGTTGAGCCGCATCGACCACCAGGGCCGGCAACTCCCGGACCTGACGCACCCACCACCAGGCCAACAGGGGCATCATGGCGAGCATGAAAAAAGCCGCTCTGAAACCCGCAAAGTCAATCAGCAAACCCGCGAAAAAAGGACCGATGAAATTGGAGATGGCCGGCCCGATCGCCAACCAACTGAAGACTTGTTTGAGTTCGGTCATTCCATTGGCGCGCCGCCCCACATGGCGCTGCAAGGCAATCACCGCCGTGCCAGTGGCCGCGCCTGTGAGCAAGGCACTCAGGCACAGAACGGGGAAAATGGGCCACAGCACCGCCAAACCCGCGCCAGCACAGCCCGCAAAAACACTCCAGCCCACCGGCCGCTTGAGGCCATGTCGGTCGGCAAATCGGCCCGCTGGCAGGGCCAAAAACACCTGGCTCAAGGCGAACATGGCCAACAACAAACCCACGGCCAGTTCGGTGTGGCCTTCGCGCAGCGCCAGCAGGGGACCGGCCATGCGCATGCCCGTCATGCAGGCATGCAAACACACTTGGCCAGCGACCAGACGTGCCAATTCAGGGTTCATGCTTTAACCCGCATCGTTGTCCACGCCTTCATCGGCATCCAGGCCCAATGGCAAACGGGCCAGCGCTTCAGCCTCTGGCAAGGCCTCAACGCCTTTCAAAACGCGGCGCATTTGCTTGCTGCGGGTGTCGGCACGATCCAAGGTATCGGCGGCTTTGTGCACCTGCTCGCGCACTTTGGACACCCAATCACCGTAGCGGTCAAATTCGGTTTTAACGG
>RFNL01000248.1 GCA_009927195.1 Betaproteobacteria bacterium
TGTTCAAGCTGAACGAAAAATACATCGAGGTCGAAGCCAAGCCCAATGGTGAAATCGATATCGCCATCCGTGGCCCTTGGTTGCACACCATTTTGTTTGAAATCCCGGTGCTGGCCATCGTCAACGAGGTCTACTTTCGCCACACCCAGCGCGTGCCCGATTTTTTGCAAGGCCGCGAGCGGCTCGATCGAAAAATTGGCCAGCTGCAAGCCCAAGGTTTGCGTGAACTCAAGATCGCTGACTACGGCACCCGCAGGCGCTTCTCCAAAGCCTGGCATGAGGAGGTGTTGCGCGTGTTGGCGGCGCGTTTGGGAACCGGTTCAACCGGTCAATTTGCCGGCACCAGCAATGCCTTGTTCGCCATGAAGCTGGGCCTGACCCCACTGGGCACCATGGCCCACGAATACCTGCAAGCCTGCCAGGCCCTGGGTCCACGCCTGCGCGACAGCCAGGTGTTTGGCTTTGAGACCTGGGCGCGTGAATACCGCGGTGACCTGGGGATCGCCTTGAGCGATGTTTATGGCATCGAACCATTTTTGCGCGACTTTGACATGTACTTTTGCAAGCTGTTTGACGGTGCCCGCCACGACAGCGGTGACCCCTTCACCTGGGGTGAGCGCATGATCGAGCACTATAAAAACAACCGCGTCGACCCGCTGACCAAAACCCTGATCTTCAGCGATGGGCTGACTGTGCCGCGCACCATCGAGCTGTACCAGCGCTTTCGCGGCCGCTGTCAACTCGCTTTTGGCATTGGCACCAACCTGACCAATGACTTGGGTTATGAGCCGCTTCAAATCGTGATCAAGATGGTGCGTTGCAATGGCCAACCGGTGGCCAAGCTGTCCGATACGCCCTCGAAAAACATGTGTGAAGATGAAAAATACCTGGCCTATTTGCGCCAGGTGTTTGAAATTGAGCATCCCGCCTGACACGGCGCCACCCATGCCTTTGTTGATAGAAAGTTCTGCCATGCTGACCGCGCTGTTGGTGATATTTGTGCTGTGCTATGCCGCAATTGCCTTGGAGCATCCGCTCAAGGTCAATAAATCGGCCTCCGCCCTGATTGGTGCTGGATTGCTGTGGACGGTGTATGCCTTGAGTGCGGGCGACCCTGATGCGGTGGCGCAGGAGTTGGGCGAGTCTTTGTTGGGCACGGCGCAAATTGTGTTTTTTTTGATCGGGGCCATGACCATCGTTGAGGTGGTGGATGCGCACAATGGTTTTGTTGTCATCACCGAGCGCATCCGAACCACACGCTTGCCCAGCCTCATGTGGTTGGTGGGCTTTGTCACTTTTTTCCTGAGCGCGATTTTGGACAACCTGACCACCGCGATTGTGATGGTTTCGCTGATGAAAAAGTTGCTTGAACGGCGCGAAGACCGTTTGCTCTTTGCCGGCATCATCGTCATTGCCGCCAATGCCGGAGGCGCCTGGTCACCGATTGGCGACGTGACCACCACCATGTTGTGGATTGGCGGGCAAATCACCAGCCTGGCCATCGTGAAATCGGTGTTCATCCCATCCCTGGCCAATTTGTTGGTGCCCTTGTGCGTGATTGCTTATGTGCTGCGCGGCCAAGTGGTGTTGGCGCCGCAGCGCAGCATGGTCGAACAAGAGGGCCCTCAGACCACCGCGTTTGAGCGAGAACTCATGTTTTATTTGGGCTTGGGCGTGTTGGTGGCGGTACCGGTGTTCAAAACCTGGACCCATTTGCCCCCTTACATGGGCATTTTGCTGGGCCTTGGCCTGTTGTGGTTGGTGGGCGATTTGGTGCACCGCGATAAGGCAGACGACGATAAAGATCACTTGACCTTGGTGCGTGCCCTCTCACGCATTGACATGGGTTCCATCACTTTTTTCATTGGGATCTTATTGGCGGTTGCCACTTTGGAGCACACCCATGTGTTGTCAGATATCGCCCAGTGGCTCGATGCCAGTGTGGGGCGCTTGGACATCATCGTGATGCTCATTGGCCTGGTCAGTGCCGTGGTCGACAACGTGCCTCTGGTCGCTGCATCCATGGGCATGTACAGCCTGTCCCAGTACCCGACCGACAGTTTTTTGTGGGAGTTCATGGCCTATTGCGCCGGTACCGGCGGCTCGATCTTGATCATTGGCTCGGCCGCCGGTGTGGCCGCCATGGGTTTGGAGCGCATCGACTTCATCTGGTACCTGCGGAAAATCAGTTTCTATGCCTTGATCGGTTACTTCGCTGGTGCAGGCTTGTACATCTTGCAATACCAAATCCTGCATTGAATCGCTCAGCCTGAGCCCCAAAGCGTTTACTTTTTGAGCAAGCCCATGAAACCCAAAATCATCATTGCCCGTGCCGTTTTTTCCGAGTTGGTGGAGCGCTTGCGCCAGCACTTCGAGGTCACCGACAACCAGGCCGATGTGGCCTGGAGCAAGGCCGAATGGACCGAACGACTGAGTCAGCATGTGGGGGCCTTTAGCATGGGCATGGAACCGGTGGACGAAGCCGTGTTGCAGGCCTGCCCGCAGCTGAAAATCTGCGCCAATATGTCGGTGGGCTATAACAATCTGGATGTGCCCGCCATGACCCGCCATGGTGTGCTGGCCACCAATGCGCCCGATGTGCTGACCGAGACCACCGCCGATTTTGGTTTTGCTCTGATGATGGCCACGGCGCGACGCATCGCCGAAAGTGAGCATTATTTGCGGGCGGGTCACTGGAAGCAGTGGCGCTACGACTTGTTCGCTGGAGCCGAGGTGCACGGCAGCACCCTGGGCATCATGGGCATGGGCCGCATTGGCCAGGCCATCGCCCGCCGCGGTGCACATGGCTTTGGCATGCCAGTCGTTTATCACAACCGCAGCCGCCTGAGCGCTGAGGTGGAGGCCGCCTGTGGGGCCCGCTATGTCGGCAAGGACGAATTGCTGCAAAAAGCCGATCACCTGGTGTTGGTCGTGCCTTATTCCAAAGAAGCCCACCACACCATTGGCGCGGCTGAATTGGCCCGCATGAAACCCAGTGCCACCTTGACCAATATTGCGCGTGGCGGCATTGTGGACGATGGCGCCTTGATCGCGGCCTTGCGCGAGGGTCGCATCGCCGCCGCTGGCTTGGATGTGTTTGAAGGCGAGCCCGCGCTCAACCCCGGCTTTTTGGCCTTGAAAAACGTGGTGCTCACACCGCACATCGCCAGTTCCACCGTGGCGACCCGCCTGGCCATGGCCCACTTGGCGGCAGACAACCTGATCGACTACCTCACCCAGGGCACGGCGCGCACACCGCTCAACCCAGAGGTCATCGGGGCCGCCCGGTGAGCGAACCCATTCAATGGCCCCTGCTGCTCGCGATGGCGGCGCTGGCCCTGTGTGGCGTGTTGGCCGTCTTGTCATGGCGACGCGCCCATCCGGGCGAAGAAGCGCAAAGCGCGGCTTGGGCGCAATTGCACGAGCGCCTCAATCGCCTGGAGCGCGACATGCGTTTGGAAGTGGGTGAGTCTGCGCGTGGCGCACGCCAGGAGCTGTCGCAAAACCTGACCCAGTTTCAGCAACTGCAAACCGAGCAACTGGCCTTGCTGCAAAAAAACCTGGGCGACACCTTGAACACCCAGTTGCTCGCCCTGAGCGAAGTCAATGCCCGGCGCATGGCCGAGGTGCGCGACACCTTGGACCAGCAATTGCAGCAAATGCAAGCGACCAATGCCGCCAAACTCGACGAAATGCGCCAAACGGTGGACGAGAAATTGCAAACCACCTTGGAAGCGCGCTTGAGCGAAAGCTTCAAACAAGTGGCCGAGCGATTGGAGCAGGTGCACCAGGGTTTGGGACACATGCAAACTTTGGCCCAAGGCGTGGGCGACTTGCAGCGGGTGCTCTCCAATGTCAAAACCCGTGGCATTTTTGGCGAGGTGCAATTGCAAGCGCTGCTTGACCAAGTGCTCACCACCGATCAATACGGCCGGCAAATCGAGACCAAACCGCGCAGCAATCAGCGGGTGGACTTTGCCATCAAGTTGCCTGGCCGCAGCGACGACGGCACCAGCGTGTGGCTGCCGATT
>RFNL01000200.1 GCA_009927195.1 Betaproteobacteria bacterium
GTCAGTGGCTTGTTTCACAGCCTTTTGCACCGATTCCATGGCGTTTTGGCCGGCAGCCACGGCACTCTTCATGACCGACACAGCGGTCTCAGAGCCAGCGGGTGCGTTTTTGGCGGCCGAGTCGATCAAGGCCACAAAAGTTTTTTGGGCTTCCTCAGACTTCTCTTCGATGGCTTTGCCAAATTGTGCGCTGGTGCTGGAAGCGATGTCATACAGGTGGCGACCATAAGAAACAGATTTTTCAGCAATGGGCTGGAACAAACCGGCTTGCAGGGCCAACAACTCTTGCACATCTTTGACGCCCATGGCGGCGTGGGCATGGGCCACGGTCTCGGACAAAGCAGCCTTGGTGGCAGTCAGGTTGAGTTCAACCAATTTTTCGAAACTGGCAAAGGCCGAGTGGGTCAGGCCAAACAGGGTTTCGAGATTGGCTTTGTGGCTGGAGGTCATTTGGTCAACGGTGATCATGGTGGTTCCTTTAAGGGTTGAGATTCACTGCTTTGCGGTTATGTTGCACTGCAGCACAGCAACTAGTATAGGGTTATCCCGCAGGTTTTCAAGCCTTTTTTGCTGCATTGCAACATATTAGAGTGGTGGTTCTAAATCAGCCCCAAAACAGGACAATGGCGGCCCGTGAACATTTATTACGCCACCCCCCATGTGCAGCAACTCCCGCCCGGGCACCGTTTCCCCATGGGCAAATACGAGCGCCTGCGCGCCCGTCTGGCCCAAGAGATTCCGCATTTGCGCCTGAGTTTGGCCGACCCGGTGAGCGATGGGGCATTGGCTTTGGTGCACACGCCAGCCTACATCGAAGCGGTGATCAGTGGCAACCTCAGTGCCGCCCAGCAGCGCGAAATTGGGTTTCCCTGGACCCCGGGCATGGTGGAGCGGGCACGCCGCTCCAGCGGCGCGACGGTGATGGCCGCTCGCAGTGCCTTGCAAGAAGGCTTGGCGGCGAATTTGGCCGGTGGCACCCATCATGCCTATCCCGACAAGGGCAGCGGATTTTGTGTGTTCAACGATGCCGCGGTGTGCGCGCGCTTGATGCAGGCCGAGTGGCTGCGCAATCACCGTCATCCTTTGGCGGTGGCCATCATCGACCTGGACGTGCACCAAGGCAACGGCACGGCGCACATCTTTCAGGGCGACCCCACGGTGTTCACCTTGTCCATGCATGGGGCTAAAAATTTTCCGTTCCGCAAAGAGGCCAGCGATTTGGATGTCGAATTGCCCGATGGTTGTGGCGACGATGAATACATGGCCGCACTGGAGCAAGCTTTGCAAAGCCTGGGCGAGCGGTTTGACCCGGGCTTGGTGATTTACCTGGCCGGGGCCGACCCACACGAGGGAGACCGCTTGGGTCGGCTCAAACTCAGCTTTGACGGCTTGCAAGCCCGCGACCAGCGGGTGATGGACTGGGCCTACGCGCGCGGCCTGCCCATGGCCATGGCCATGGCCGGGGGATACGGTGTGGACATGGAAGACACGGTGCAGGTGCAGATCAACACCTTTGGCGTGGCCGCAGCCCACTGGCAACGCTGGCAAAATCGGTGCCAATGAGCAACCCACCCCCAGAGCGCATCGCCCCTGAACCGCGCAGCGCCTACCCAGTTTTTCGCAGCATTGGCACCCGTTGGATGGACAACGATGCCTATGGGCATGTCAACAATGTGGTCTACTACAGTTGGTTTGATACGGCGGTCAATGCCTATTTGATTGAGCAGGGCGTGCTCGACATCCACCAAGGCGCGGCAATCGGTCTGGTGGTGGAGACCCAATGTAACTACTTCTCGCCCTTGGCCTTTCCGCAAACCGTTGAGGCGGGTTTGCGGGTGGCGCGCTTGGGCCATACCAGCGTGCGCTACGAGGTGGCTTTGTATGCCCAGGGCCATGAGCTGTGTGCGGCGCGCGGCCATTTTGTCCATGTGTATGTGGACCGACAGAGCCGCCAACCCGTCAGCTTGCCACCCGCTTTGAAGCATTTATTGGAGACTTTGCGATGAACACCAGCGAGCGCACCCAGGCCGTGGACGAGGCCATCACCAGCCGCATGTCGGTGCGCGCTTTCACCGCCGAAGCGGTGCCGCGCCCCATGATCGAAGCCATTTTGCAAGTGGCCTGCCGCGCACCCTCTGGCACCAATACCCAGCCCTGGCGGGTGTACGTGGTGCAAGGGGCCAGCCGCGACAGCTTGGTCAACCTGGTCTGCGCCGCGCACGATGCGATCCGCGCCAACCCTGAACTTGGCCAATGACTACCAAGAGGCCTACGACTACTACCCCGAAAAATGGGTCAGTCCGTATATCGACCGTCGGCGTGAAAACGGTTGGGGTTTGTACAACCTGCTGGGCATTGCCAAGGGAGAAAAAGACAAAATGCACGCCCAACAACAGCGCAACTTTTGCTTCTTTGATGCGCCCGTGGGCCTGATGTTCACCATCGACAAGGTGATGGGGCGTGGCTCTTTGATCGATTACGGCATGTTTTTGCAAAACGTAATGGTCGCGGCGCGTGCCCGTGGCTTGCACACCTGCCCGCAAGCGGCTTGGAACAGCTTTGCCAATATCATCTTGCCCCACATAGGCGCGGGAGAGGATGAGATGTTGGTGTGCGGCATGTCGCTGGGATGGGCTGTGCCCGATGCGCTGATCAATACCTTTGTCACCCCGCGTGAATCGGTGGACAGCTTCACCCATTGGTGCGACAGCGCAGCATGATCATCACCAGCTTGCTCGACACCGATCTGTACAAGTTCACCATGATGCAGGCGGTGCTGCATCAGTTTCCGGGGGCGCAGGTCGAGTACCGCTTTAAGTGCCGCAACCCCGGGGTGGAATTGGCCCCCTTGGTGCATGAAATCCGCACCGAGGTGCGCTCGTTGTGCAGCCTGAAATTCCAAGATCCAGAGCTGCTGTGGTTGCGCAG
>RFNL01000326.1 GCA_009927195.1 Betaproteobacteria bacterium
GAGCCCTTGGAGACCGAGTTCGGCCGCAAGCGCACCATCAACCAAAGCACCTGCAACAAAGACATCAGCTGTGTGAAAGGCTTTTGCCCCAGTTTTGTCACGGTCGAAGGCGGCCGCATGCGCGGACAAAAGCGCAGCGCCAATGACGGCCCCCCCATGCCCGCAGCGCCCGAACCGAAGCTGCCCAGCTTGGCCTCAGGCCAGCACCTGGGTGGTTACGGCATTGTGGTGGCCGGTGTGGGCGGCACAGGCGTCATCACCATTGGGCAATTGCTGGGCATGGCGGCGCATTTGGAAGGGTTGGGCGTGGTCACCCAAGACTCGGCGGGGCTGGCGCAAAAGGGCGGCGCCACTTGGAGCCATGTGCTGTTGGCCACCTCGGCCGATGAGATCCGCACCACCCGCGTGGGTGTGGCCGACTTGGTGATCGGTTGCGACCCCATCGTCAGCGCTGGCAAAGAAACGGTGCAACGCATGCGCGCGGGACGCACCCGGGTGGCCATCAACGACCACGGCACACCCACCGCAGCCTTCGTCAAAAACGGTGCCTGGGGCAACCCCAGCGAAGGCTGTGTGGCCGATGTGTTGCAAGCCATCGGCGGGCCGCAGGCCGCGCAGCAATTGGGCGCATTCGATGCCAACACCATGGCCACCCGTTTGCTGGGTGACAGCATCTACATCAACCCCATGATCTTGGGCTATGCCTGGCAAAAAGGCTGGGTGCCTTGCAGCGCGCTTCGCTGCGCCGCGCCATCGAACTCAATGCCGTGGCCGTGGCCCACAACCTGGAGGCTTTTGAATGGGGCCGCCGCTGTGCCCACGATCTGCCTGCGGTGCTGGCTTTGTTGAACCCGGCGCAGGTGATGCATTTCAAAAAGCGCGCCAGCTTGGAAGAAGTGCTCACCCAACGCCAAGCGTTTTTGACCGATTACCAAAACACCGCCTACGCCGACAGTTACCGCGCCTTTGTCGATCGGGTGCTGGCCCACAGCACACCGGTTTTGGCCGAAGCGGTGGCACGCAATTTGTTCAAGCTCATGGCCTACAAAGACGAATACGAGGTCGCCCGATTGCACACCGACACCGGGTTTTTGCAGCGCATTGCCCAGCAGTTCGAGGGCGATTACCGGGTGGTGTATCACCTGGCCCCGCCCTTGCTCGCGCGGCGCAACGACAAAGGCGAGTTGCAAAAGCGCCGCTATTCGGGTGCGCTCATGCGCTGGGGTTTTGCGCTGCTGGCCCGTTTGAAGGGCTTGCGCGGCAGCGCGTTCGATGTATTTGGTCACACCGCCGAGCGGCGCAGCGAACGCGCCCTGATCGTGCAGTACCGCGACAGCATCGAGCAGGTGTTGGCCCAATTCAGCCCCGAGCGCCAAGCGCTGGCCCTGGAAATCGCCCGCATCCCCGAGCACATCAAGGGCTTTGGCCATGTCAAAGAGCGCCACGGTCAAGCGGCGCAGGCGCTTTGGGGCAACTTGATGGCCCGCTGGAACGATCAAAGGAAAGTGGCATGAAAAAAATCCGGGTTGGCCTGTGGGTCGCAGCAGCCTTGTGGGTGAACGGTGGTGCACAGGCTCAAAGCACCGCGCTGGTGCAAGGGCTGCGCTTTGATGTCAGCTACAGCCTGTTGAATGTCAAAAATTCCACCAGCTCATACGATCCAGTGGGCATTCGTGTGGGAATTGCCAAGCCCTTGTGGGGCGCTGTGGAGGCCGAGGGCTTGTTGGGCATGGGCGTGCAGTCGGGCAAAAACAACCTCAACCCGGCCCTGACCACCGAGGTCGGCAGCATTGTCGGGGCCTTTATCAAGCCCAGCATGGCCTTGGGCCCGGCCGTGTCGGGTTTTGCGCGCGTGGGTTTGGCCAGCACCCAAATCAAAAATGGCGACACCCACACCGGTTTGTCGTCGGGCTTGGGGCTGAACTATGCGCTCGATGCCCACATGCGCATTTATGCCGATTACACGGTGTACAAGTTCAGCGACAACTTGGGCATCTCTGCCGTCAACCTGGGCGTGAACTACGGTTTTTGAAGCCTGGCGCAGCTTGGCGCTGTTGTGGGCGGCCTTTCCCCTTGAGCCACGCACGCATACAATCCGCGTTTGTTTTCGCCAGGACCGCCAACCCGCCTGTGGCGGGCCGCCCCAGCGCCCCCGCTGGCGGCATTCGCGCAGTCCCCCAAACTAGGAGTCCCCTGTGTTCATTTCTTCCGCATTTGCCCAAACCGCCCCTGCCGCCGCGGGTGGTGGCGACATTGGCTCGTCATTGATGAGCATGTTGCCCCTGCTGCTGATGTTTGTGGTGCTGTATTTCGTCATGATCCGGCCCCAAATGAAGCGCCAAAAAGAGCACAAGGCCATGATCGAAGCCTTGGCCAAGGGCGACGAAGTGGCCACCGTGGGCGGCTTGCTGGGCAAAATTTCCCGCATTGGCGACACCACCTTGGGCCTGGAGCTGGCCAGTGGTGTCGAGGTCCATTTGCAGCGCTCGGCCGTGGTGCAAGTGCTGCCCAAAGGCACCGTCAAATAAACCCCCTTATCACCCAAGGGGCCAAGGGGGCCATGCGCACCCCACGGCCCCACGCCTGAGGCGAGCATGAACCGTTACCCGTTGTGGAAGTACGCGATCATTGTGGTCGCATTGATGATTGGCGGGCTCTACACCCTGCCGAACTTTTTTGGCGAAGCCCCGGCCGTCCAGGTGTCTTCGGCCAAGGCCATCTACAAGGTGGATGCGGCCCTGCAAACCAAGGTGGCCCAAGCCCTCAAAGACGCTGGCATCGAGCCCACCGGCTTGAGCCTGGAGGGCAACTCGATCAAGGTCCGACTGGCCGACACCGACACCCAGCTCAAGGCCAAAGACGCGATCCAAAAAGCCCTGGTGCCTGACCCCGAGCAAGCCCCGTATGTGGTGGCCCTGAACCTGATTTCGCGCTCGCCGCAGTGGTTGAGCGCGATGAATGCCGTCCCCATGTACCTGGGTCTGGACTTGCGTGGCGGGGTGCACTTCATGCTGCAAGTGGACATGGCCGCCGCTTTGAGCAAAAAAATCGACTCGACCACCGGCGACCTGCGTTCGGTGCTGCGCGAGAAAAACATCCGCCACAGTGGCATTGCCCGCAACGGCGACACCATTGAATTGCGCTTGCGCGACGCCGCCACCTTGGACGCGGCGCGCAACCTGATCAAAGACCAATTTGCCGATCTGGCCTTCACCGACGCGCCCGACGCGGGCGAGTTCAAGTTGAAGGCCAGCTTGAAGCCCGAGGCTGCGCGGCGCGTGCAAGAGCAAGCCTTGAAGCAAAACATCACCACCTTGCACAACCGCATCAACGAGTTGGGCGTGGCCGAGCCAGTCATTCAGCAACAAGGTCTGGACCGCATCGTGGTGCAGTTGCCGGGCGTGCAAGATACCGCCAAGGCCAAAGACATTTTGGGCCGCACCGCCACCTTGGAGATGCGCCTGGTCGACGACAGCCCAGACGCCACCGCCGCCGCGCTGGGTGGTGGGGCCGTGCCCTACGGCATGGAAAAATTCCGCGAGCGCAATGGCCAAGTGGTGATTGTCAAAAAACAAGTCATCTTGAGCGGCGACAGCCTCACCGATGCCCAGCCCGGGTTTGATTCGCAAACCCAGCAACCCAAGGTCGACTTGACGGTGGACGCCAAGGGCGGTCGCATCATGCGCGACACCAGCCGTGAAAACCTGAAAAAGCGCATGGCCATCTTGCTGTTTGAAAAGGGCCGTGGCGAGGTGCTGACCGCGCCGGTGATCCAAGGCGAGCTGGGCAACCGCTTTCAAATTTCGGGTTCGATGAGCGTGACCGAAGCCGCCGACTTGGCGCTGCTGCTGCGCGCAGGCTCTTTGGCCGCGCCCATGGAGATCATCGAAGAGCGCACCATTGGCCCCAGCCTGGGCGCTGAAAACATTGCCAAAGGTTTTGACAGCGTGCGCTGGGGCTTTGCGGCGGTGGCGCTGTTCATGTGTGTCTACTACCTGCTGTTTGGGGTGATCTCCAGCGTGGCGCTGGCGGTCAATCTGTTGCTGTTGGTGGCGGTGCTGTCGATGTTGCAAGCCACCCTCACCTTGCCGGGCATGGCGGCCATGGCCTTGGTGTTGGGCATGGCGATCGATGCCAACGTGCTGATCAACGAGCGGGTGCGCGAGGAGCTGCGCAACGGTGTGTCGCCCCAAGCGGCCATCCATGCGGGCTACGACCGCGCCTGGGCGACCATCTTGGACTCCAACGTCACCACCTTGATCGCGGGCTTGGCCTTGCTGGCCTTTGGCTCGGGGCCGGTGCGCGGCTTTGCCGTGGTGCATTGCCTGGGCATCTTGACCAGCATGTTCTCGGCGGTGTTTTTCTCACGCGGTTTGGTCAACCTGTGGTATGGGCGGCAAAAGAAATTGCAAACCGTCTCCATTGGCACGGTGTGGCGCCCCGATGGTGCGGGCGCCTTGGGCAAGCGCGACTGAACCCCTATCACCGATCAGGAACTGGCCATGGAATTTTTCAAAATTCAAAAAGACATTGCGTTCATGAAGAACGCGTTGGCGTTCAACCTGGTGTCGCTCATCACGTTTTTGGCCGCGGTGTTTTTCCTGTTCAGCCGTGGGCTGCACCTGTCGGTGGAGTTCACCGGCGGCACCTTGATGGAAGTGGCTTACACCCAACCGGTGGACGTGAACCAAGTGCGCGACACCATTGGCAAGCTGGGCTTGAGCGATGTGCAGGTGCAAAACTTTGGCTCCACCCGCGACGTGCTCATCCGCATGCCGGCGTTGCGCGGACAAACATCGGCCCAGCAAAGCGAACAAGTGCTCTCCGCCCTCAAAGCCGCTGACCCCAGCGTTGAGTTGCGCCGCACCGAGTTTGTCGGCCCGCAGGTCGGTGACGAGTTGGCGGTGGATGGCTTGAAGGCGCTGGGTTTTGTGGTGCTGGGCATCATGATCTACCTCGCGTTTCGCTTTGAGTGGAAGTTCTCGGTCGCGGCCATCATTGCCAACTTGCATGATGTGATCATCATCTTGGGCTTTTTCGCCTACTTTCAGTGGGAGTTCTCTTTGCCCGTTTTGGCCGCTGTGCTCGCGGTGCTGGG
>RFNL01000340.1 GCA_009927195.1 Betaproteobacteria bacterium
TTCGGGGCAGGCATCGCCGCGCCAATAGTTTTCGTAAACAAACACCAGCACTTCAAACATGGGGGCCAATATACCCTTTTTAAAAGTCAGTTGGTGGGTGGGTGGACCGGCGTGTTTCAGCGGCTGCTTTTCAGGCCAGCCGCTGGCGCTGAAAGCGCCCACCGCTCAAGCGGGAGATCTGATGGGCCAACTCCAAGGCCAGCAAATGTGCTTGCAGCGTTGCCGTGTCCCAGCCGCAGCGCGCTTGCAGTTGGTCCAGGCCGCAAGGCTCCCAGCCCAGCGCCTTGAGCACCGGGTCAGCGGTGTCCTCGGGGGCGCTGGGCTCAATGGGTGACTCGGTTTGTGCGCGCCAGCAGCCAGGCGCGCGCAATTCGTCCCACACGTCCTGGGCCGACTCGACCAGCTTGGCCCCTTGCCGGATCAAGGCATGGCAACCGCGCGATTGGGGGGAATGGATGGAGCCGGGAATGGCAAACACCTCGCGCCCGAGTTCCAGGGCCTGGTTGGCGGTGATCAGCGAGCCCGAAGACAGCGCCGCCTCGACCACCAAACAACCTTGCCCGAGCGCAGCGATCAGCCGGTTGCGTTGCGGAAAGTGGGCCGCCATGGGCGCGGCGCCCAGCGGGTATTCGCTGATCAAACAGCCTTGCAGGGCGATGGCCTGGGCCAGCGCCTGGTTGGCTTTGGGGTACACGCGGTCCAGCCCTGTCCCTACCACCGCGACCGTGGCCATGGTGTGCTGCGCGCCACGCAAAGCCCCCTCGTGCGCCGCTGCGTCGATGCCCAGGGCCAAGCCCGAAACAATGCAAATGCCGCTGGCGGCCAGGTTGTCGGCAAAGGCCAGCGCGTTTTCGCGCCCTTGGGCGGTGGGGTTACGACTGCCCACCACCGCCAACGCAGGGCCCTCCAGCTTTTGGGCTTGGCCCTGCACATACAGCATCAAGGGCGGATCGCTCAGTTGCAAAAAAGCGCTGGGGTAGTCGGCATCGCCCAAGGTCCACAAGCGGTGGCTGACGCCGGGCGCGGGGTGCGCCAACCAGTGCTCGGTGCGCGCCCGTCGCAATGGGGCATCGGCGCTGGGCTGGCTCAAAGCGGCTGCGGCCGCATCCCCCACGCATTGCGCGCGGGCCGCCTCGCTGGCGGCGAACACCTGGGTCGGGCCACCAAAAGCCTGGAGCAATTGACGCAGTTGGCGCCCGCTCACGCCTGGACTATTGGTCAGTCGCAGCCAATCGGGCCAGTCTTCGCAGGCCGGGCTGGTGCTTGTCATGCGGGTCTCCCTGCGGTTTTGAGGGCCACCATCATCGGTCGAAGTGAATACTTTGGCAATAGGCGGTTTTGCGGTTGGGGGCTTGACCCAGCGCCTGGGAAGAGGCCGCAAAAGTAGGGACAATATGCCCCCATGGCTTTGCTCACCATCCTCACCTACCCCGATCCGCGCTTGCACACCGTGGCCAAACCAGTGGCCGAGGTGGACGAGCGCATTCGCCAACTCATCGCCGACATGACAGAGACCATGTATGCATCCAATGGCATTGGCCTGGCCGCCACCCAGGTGGATGTGCACGAGCGGGTCATCGTCATTGACGTGTCGGAAGAACACAACCAGCCCAGGGCCTTGATCAACCCGGTGATTGAATGGGCCAGCAGCGAACGCATCAAAGGAGAAGAGGGCTGCTTGTCGGTACCCGGTATTTACGATGGCGTGGAGCGCGCCCACCAGGTGCGGGTCAGCGCGCTGGATCCACAGGGTCAGCCCTTGGTCATCGAAGCCGAGGGGCTGGAATCGATTTGCCTGCAGCACGAGATCGATCACCTGCAAGGCAAGGTGTTTGTGGAGCACCTGTCTTTTTTGAAACGCAACCGCATCCGCAACAAAATCCTCAAAGCCCAACGCGAGTTGCAGCGCTGAGCCCATGCGCCTGATTTTTGCGGGCACGCCCGAATTTGCCCAGCACGCCCTGAGCGCTTTGCATGCGGCGGGCCACGACATCGCTTTGGTGCTGACCCAGCCCGACCGGCCCGCAGGGCGCGGCATGCAATTGCAAGCCTCTGCCGTCAAGCAATTGGCCCTGGCGCACCAATGGCCCGTGGCGCAACCGCGCAGCCTGCGCTTGGAGGGCAAATACCCCGAGGACGCGCATGCCGCCCAAGCCGCCATCGCCCAGGCCCAGGCCCAGGCCATGGTGGTGGCCGCCTACGGCTTGATCTTGCCGCAGTGGGTCTTGTCCGCCACGCCATTGGGGGGCTTGAACATCCATGCTTCGCTGTTACCGCGCTGGCGCGGTGCGGCACCCATTCACCGTGCCATTGAAGCGGGTGACGCGCAAACCGGTGTTTGCATCATGCAAATGGACACCGGCTTGGACACCGGTGGTGTGCTGCTGCGGCGCAAGCTGCCCATCGAAGCGGACGACACCACCGCCCGTTTGCACGACCGTTTGGCCAGCCTGGGTGCAAAGGCCATGATCGATGTGCTGGCCATGCCACCACCTTGGCAGGCCGAGCCGCAAAGCGACCAGGGCATCACCTACGCCGCCAAGATCGAAAAGGCCGAGGCCCAGATCGACTGGGCACAAGCGGCAGTGGTGTTGGCGCGGCGCATCCGCGCTTTTGACCCCTTTCCCGGTGCCCACACGGTCTGGCAAGGGCAAACCCTGAAGCTGTGGTCGGCCATGGCCTTGGACACCCCAGCCTCAGCCCCGCCCGGCCAGGTGGTGCAAGCCAGCCCACAAGGTTTGGAGGTGGCCACCGGTGACGGTGTGTTGCGGGTGTTGCAACTGCAAAAACCAGGCGGCAAGCGCTTGGGTGTGGCCGATTTTTTGCGCGGCAGCGACACCGATTGGCGCGCGCAAACCCTGGGCTTGTGACCGACCGCAGGCGGCGCTGAACATGTTTTGGGATCCCGCCAATTACCGTCACCGCGCCTTTCGCGAGGGCATGCTCGACACCTTGAAAGTCTCGCCCGGCATATGGGCCTGGGGCCTGATGACGGGGGTGGCCATGGTGCAAGCGGGCTTGGGTACCGAGGCATCGGTGTGGATGACCTTGATCGTCTATGGCGGCAGCGCGCAATTGGCGGCCACGCCTTTGTGGGCGGCGGCGGCACCACCTTGGGTGATATTGGCCACGGCCTTTTGCGTCAATTTGCGCTTTGTGGTGTTTAGCCTGCACATGCGTGCATACATGATGGCGTGGCCGCGATGGCAGCGCCTGTGCATCGGTTATTTGGTGGCCGATCTCAACTACGTGCAATTTGTGCAGCGTCACCCACAGCCTGCAAGGGATCCAGCGGGGCAGCGCGCTGAAATGGCCTATTTGTGTGGCAACTGTTTTTTGGCGTGGTTGGGCTGGCAAGTGGCCAGCTTGTTGGGCATTGCGTTGGCCAGTCTTGTGCCCACCGAATGGGGCCTGGGCTTTGCAGGCGTTCTCGCCTTGGTGGGCATTTTGTGTTCGCTGACCCAAACGCGCTGGCGCGCATTTGCCCTGGTGGTCTCGGGTGTGGCCGCGGTCGCCGCCTTTGCCCTGCCCTTGCGGCTCAACATCGTGGTGGCCATCGCCGCTGCCGTGGCCGTTTGCCTGCTGTTGGAGCAAACCCCATGGGGCAAAAAGGCCGCCCCATGATGGACACGCTGCAAACCCTGACCATGCTCGGCCTGGGATTGGTCACCTTGATCACCCGATGTTTCTTTTTTGGGCTCAATCGCGATTTGCCTTTTCCGGCCTGGGCCCAACGCGGTTTGGCGTATGCGCCCATTGCGGCCTTGGCCGCTGTGGTCGTGCCCGAGGTGTTGGTCAGCCACGGCGCGATGGTGACCACTTGGCAAGATGCACGCTTGTTTGGCGCGGCCGCTGGTGTGACCTTTTACCTGGCCCGGCGTGGCCAAGGCCAAGCGGTGTTGGGCACCATCGTGGTTGGCATGTCGGTGTACCTGCCGCTGCACTTGGGGTGGGGTTGGTAGGCCCCGCTTGCCCGTTGTTCAGCCCTTGGGTTTGACGTGCAATTGTCGCCAGGTGTGCACAGGCCAGTCGCTGCGGCTTTGACCGACATCGCCGCCATAAATCACGCAGCCACTGGCCAACACGGATGCTTGGTGGTTCGCGAATGTTTTCAAGCCTTTGAAGTAATCTGGGTTGATGGTGGCACCCGCTTTGATCTCAATGGCATGCATTTGGCTGCCCACAGGTATCAATAAGTCGACTTCATTGCCCTCAGAGTCGCGGTAAAAATACATCTCGGTCGTTTCGCCCGCGTT
>RFNL01000388.1 GCA_009927195.1 Betaproteobacteria bacterium
TTCTGACGGCAAGGCGGGTGCTGGCGCAGATTTGTTCCATGCAGCGCCATGGACTTGGGCAGTTTCCAGCCAGTCGCGCAAAAACTGTTTGTCAAAGCTGGGTGGGTTTACCCCTTCGGCATAGGCATCGGCGGGCCAGTAGCGCGATGAATCGGGTGTCAACACCTCGTCCATCAACACCAGCGTGCCTTCTTGGCTCAAGCCAAATTCGAATTTGGTGTCGGCGATCAAAATGCCTTTGGCGGCGGCGATGTCATACGCCGCTTCATACAGCGCGATGCTGATGCGGCGGATGCGCTCGGCCAAATCCTGCCCAATCAGGGCCACGGTTTGCTCGAAGCTGATGTTCTCGTCGTGTTCGCCCACGGCGGCCTTGGCCGCTGGGGTGAAGATCGGCTCGGGCAGGCGCGAAGCCATGTTCAAACCCGCTGGCAAGGGCACACCGCACACCGACTGGCCGTCTTGGTATTCCTTCCAACCGCTGCCCGCCAAGTAGCCGCGCACCACCGCTTCCACGGGGATGGGCTGCAAGCGGCGCACCAACATCGAGCGTTGGGCCACAAAGGGCTTGTCGGCATCGGACACCACGCCCTCGGGGTCATCGCCGGTCAGGTGGTTGGGGCAAATGTGGCCCAACTGGTCAAACCAAAACAGCGCCATTTGGGTGAGCAGCACGCCCTTGCCCGGGATCGGCTCGCCCATCACCACGTCAAACGCGCTGATGCGGTCGGACGCGACCATCAGGATGCGGTCGTCGCCCACGGCGTAGTTGTCACGCACCTTGCCGCGCGCCATCAGAGGGAGGGAGCCCAGGGTGTGGGTGTGCAGGACGGGGCTCATGTGCAGGGCCGGCAAGCCATTGAGCCCAAGGGTGTGCGAGGGACGGTCAGTGCACCACTTGCGAGAGCAAGCCTTGCGAGTATTTGGCCGCGATCATGGGCAAGGGGGTGACTTTGATCTTGCTGCCCTGACCCTGACAACCAAATTGGATGTAGCGCTCTTTGCAAATTTGCTTGGCCGCCTCGCGTGCGGGCTTGAGCCATTCGCGGGCATCAAATTTGTCGGGGTTTTCGTGCATGAATTGACGCACGGCGGCGGTCATGGCCAAACGGATGTCGGTATCGATGTTGATTTTGCGAACGCCAAATTGGATGGCTTTTTGAATTTCCGCGACCGGCACGCCGTAGGTCTCTTTCATGTCGCCGCCAAACTGACGGATCTTGGCCAGCAAATCTTGCGGCACGCTGCTCGATCCATGCATGACCAAATGGGTATTGGGGATGCGCTTGTGGATCGCCTGGATGCGGTCAATGGCCAAAATATCGCCAGTGGGCTGGCGCGAAAATTTATACGCGCCATGGCTGGTGCCAATCGCAATGGCCAAGGCGTCCAGCTGGGTTTGCTTGACAAAGTCGGCCGCTTGCTCGGGGTCAGTGAGCAGTTGCTCGCGGGTCATGGTGGCATCGGTGCCGTGGCCGTCCTCCTTGTCGCCCCTCATGGTCTCTAGCGATCCCAGGCAACCGAGCTCGCCTTCCACGGTGATGCCCAGCTTGTGCGCCATGGCCACCACTTCCTTGGTCACCTGCAGGTTGTACTCGTAGCTGGCAATGGTCTTGCCGTCGGCCTCCAAGCTGCCGTCCATCATCACCGAGCTGAACCCCAGTTTGATGGCGCCTTCGCACACCGAGGGGTTTTGCCCATGGTCTTGGTGCATGACCAGCGGGATGTGGGGGTACGACTCCACCGCCGCTTGGATTAAATGCTTGATGAACGGTTCGCCCGCGTATTTGCGCGCACCCGCACTGGCTTGCAAGATCACCGGCGCACCGGTTTCATCGGCCGCAGCCATCACAGCTTGCACTTGTTCCAAGTTGTTGACGTTGAAAGCGGGGATGCCATAACCATGCTCTGCGGCATGGTCGAGCAGTTCGCGCATGGAAACTATGGCCACGGGACTTCCTTTGGGGGGGGTTGATGAGGGGAGACAACGCGAAGATGATTTTATAGGTCTGTGCCTGGGGCGGTTGTCGGCGGTCAGGCGCGGGCGCTCTGTTGGGGTTGTGCTCCAAACGCCCAGCGGGGTGCGCTCAAGCGACTTTGCAAATTTTCAGCATATTGGTGCCGCCGGGAGAACCCATGGGCTCGCCGCAGGTGATGGCATAGACATCGCCCGCCTGCATGATGCCGCGCGACTTCAGATGTGCCTGGGCCTGCGCCAAGGCGGTGTCGCGATCAGCGCTGGTGTCCATCAGCAAAGGGCGCACATTGCGGTACAGCGCCATTTTGCGCTGGGTGCTCTGATCGGCGGTCAAGGCATAAATGGGGATGTGGATGCGATGGCGGCTCATCCAAAGCACCGTGGAGCCGGACTCGGTCAGGGCGACGATGGCCTTGGCCCCCAAATGGTGGGCGGTGAACAACGCCCCCATGGCAATGGTTTGATCGATGCGGGTGAAGGTCTTGCCGGTGAAGTCGGCGTCCAACTCCACCAATTCCGCCGATTCAGCGGCCAGGCAAATTTGGGCCATTTCCACCACCGTCTCCAAGGGGTATTTGCCCGCAGCGGTTTCGGCGCTGAGCATCACCGCATCGGTGCCGTCGAGCACCGCGTTGGCCACATCACTGACCTCGGCGCGGGTGGGCACTGGATTGGTGATCATGCTCTCCATCATTTGGGTGGCGGTGATCGCCACCTTGTCCATCTCGCGCGCCATTTTGATCATGCGTTTTTGCAACGCCGGTACCGCCGCATTGCCCACCTCCACCGCCAAGTCGCCGCGCGCCACCATGATGCCGTCCGAGGCCCGCAATATTTCTTCCAGGCGGGGAATCGCCTCGGCCCGCTCGATCTTGGCAATCAATCCTGGCTTGTGCTTGTACTGGGCCGCGGCCACATTCGCCAATTGGCGGGCCATTTCCATATCCGTTGCGTTTTTGGGAAAGCTCACCGCCAAATAGTCGGCTTGAAAGGACATCGCGGTTTTGATGTCTTCCATGTCTTTGCCCGTCAAGGCCGGTGCGGTCAAGCCACCGCCTTTTTTATTGATGCCTTTGTTGTTGGACAGCTCGCCGCCCATCTTGACCGTGGTGTGCACCTGCTCGCCTTGCACCTTGTCCACGCTCAGCACAATCAAACCGTCATTGAGCAGCAGCACATCACCGGCCACCACATCGCGCGGCAATTCTTTGTAATCCAGACCCACGCCTTGCAAGTCGCCCAACTCGGTGCGCGAGGCATCCAACACAAACGGCTGGCCAGCCTCAAGCAGGACCTTGCCCTGGGCGAACTTGCCCACCCGGATCTTGGGGCCTTGCAAGTCGGCCATGATGGCCACATCGCGCCCCGCCCGTTTGGCCGCTTCGCGCACCATTTGGGCGCGCTCAATGTGGTCTTGCGCGCTGCCATGGCTGAAATTGAGACGCACCACGTTGACCCCTGCTTTGATCATCTCCTCCAGCAACTCTGGGGTGTTGGAGGCGGGGCCAAGGGTGGCGACGATCTTGGTCGAGCGGTATGGCATGCGAATGTCCTTGTTCTGTGTAAGCCATTTTGACACGCGCCCATTTCGGTCCGATGACGGCTTGTGAACCCAACCAAGGGCAAAGCCCTTGCGCGGGGCGCAAAATCAACGGTTTTGTAGAATCACCCACCATTTTTTAACAACACAGTTTTTTTCACGCTCTGTGAATGCGCCCATATGCAACCATGATGACCCCTATTGAACAGCCCATCGCCCCCCACGAACCTCTGCCGCACCGCAAAATCATCCGTGAATGGCTGATCCCTTTGGCCCAACGCACCACGGCCCGGGCTTTGGTACTGCTGCTGATCGATCTCACATGTTGGGCCGCCCTGATGTTTGGCACGGTTGCTCTGGAGGCATGGTGGGCCAAGCTCGCTTGCGGCGTCATGGCCGGCTTCATGATCGGTCGCTTGTTCATCATCGGCCATGACGCTTGCCACCAAAGCCTGACACCGCACCGGGGCCTCAACAAATGGCTGGGTCGCATCGCTTTTTTACCTTCCTTGACCACCTTCAGCCTGTGGGACATTGGCCACAATGTGGTGCACCATGGTTACACCAATCTCAAAGGCTTTGATTTCGTTTGGGCCCCGTTGACGCAAGAAGAATTTGCCCAACTCAGCCCCGTGGGCCGCTGGCTCGACCGCATTTACCGCAGCGGCTGGGCCCCGGGCCTGTACTACATGGTTGAAATTTGGTGGAAAAAAATGATCTTCCCCAACGCCAAAGAAATGCCCACCCGCCGAACCATCTTCACCAAAGACAGTTGGCTGGTCAGTGCATTCGCTGCGGTATGGTTGGGTGCCTTGATCGCCGGTGCGCTGGTCTTTGAGCAGTCGGTGGTCTTGGTGCTGCTCATGGGTGGCGCTGTGCCGTTTTTGTTTTGGTGCGGCATGATTGGTTTTGTGGTTTATGTGCACCACACCCATGTCAAGGTATCTTGGCACGATGACCGCAGCGCTTGGTCCAAAGCCCAGCCCTTTGTGTCCACCACGGTGCACCTGACCTTCCCGTTCAAATTCGGCGCCTTGATGCACCACATCATGGAGCACACCGCCCACCATGTGGACATGACCATTCCTTTGTACAAGCTCAAACAAGCCCAGGCCAAGCTTGAAAATTTGTTGCCTGGCCGCATCATCGTGCAACCTTTTTCATGGCGCTGGTATTTTCAAACCGCACGTGCTTGCAAACTCTACGACTTCACCCGTCAATGCTGGACCGATTACAAAGGCCGCGCCACCAGCGCACCCACCGTCCAAGCGGCGTAAAGCCTCTGGTCTTGCAAGGTCCCTGCCAAAGGGCTTTGTAAACCCCGCTTGCGCGCCCGCATGCCGGCGGCCCTGAGGGCGCGGCATCCACCCAATTTCGCTTCCCTTCCCCGCCGTCATCGGCACGGCGTCAGGCATGCTGCGCCTCGCGCCGGCCAAACAACCCATTATTTTATTATTTGTGACAAATTATTTAATTAATATTCCATCCATACGAATATGTATGGATATTGATATAAATGTAATTTTTGGTGAATAATCAATGTTTTATGCAATGAACTGATCGCTTGCTCTCACGACTCCCTGGGGTTTGCGGCAGGCGGCTGACAGCGCCCCATGACCATGGGCCAACCAAACCATCAACGGTGTGGCCAACAGCTCCACCGTGGTGATCGACATCGATGGGGCAGGCCCTGGAACGGTCAAGCAATACATACAGCTTGAGGGCGTCAACCTCAATACCGATGTGTCGGCCCTGGTCGCCAACGACACTTTCAAGGTTTTGTGAGACCTCCGCCCTGGTGGGCGCGGGGCGGGTGCTGGCTCAAGCGCTGGCACGTTGCATCAATATCGCCAGCGCAGGCAAGGTCTTGCCTTCCAACACTTCCAAAAATGCACCGCCACCCGTGGAGATGTAACCGATTTTCGATTCAATGCCGTATTTGACAATCGCCGCCAGGGTGTCGCCGCCCCCGGCAATGCTGAACGCCTCGGAGTCGGCGATCGCGTGAGCCACCACCTGGGTGCCATTGGCAAACGCGTCCCATTCGAACACGCCCAGTGGACCGTTCCAAACAATGGTGCCCGCCGATTTGAGTTGCTGCGCCAAACGCGCCGCCGTGTCAGGGCCAATGTCCAAAATCAAGTCGTCGTCCGCCACCTCGCGGACTGGTTTCACGCTCGCCGTTGCGTCCGCGCCAAAGGTCTTGGCGCACACCACGTCGGTGGGAATCGGCACCTCTGCGCCGCGGGCTTTCATGGCCTCAATCACCGCTTTGGCTTCGCCCACCAAATCGGGCTCGGCCAGGGACTTGCCAATCTTCAAGCCTGCCGCCAGCATGAAGGTGTTGGCAATGCCGCCGCCCACGATCAGTTGGTCCACGTTGTTGGCCAGCGCTTGCAATATCGTCAACTTGGTGCTGACCTTGCTGCCCGCCACGATGGCCGCCAGGGGCCGCTTGGGGTTGGCCAAGGCTTTGCTGATCGCATCGATTTCCGCCGACAGCAGGGGCCCGGCGCAGGCGATGGGGGCGTACTGCGCAATGCCATAGGTGGTGCCCTCGGCGCGGTGGGCGGTGCCAAAGGCATCGTTGACGTAGATGTCACACAAGGCGGCCAATTGACGCGCCAGCGCTTCGCTGTTTTTCTTCTCGCCCGGGTTGGCCCGGCAGTTCTCCAGCATCACCACCTGACCGGCCGCGACCGACACACCAGACACCCAATCGGTCAACACTGGCACTTCGCGCCCAAGCAATTCACCCAAACGCCGGGCCACGGGTGCGAGCGAGTCTTCGGGCTTGAACGCGCCCTCGGTGGGCCGGCCCAAATGGCTGGTCACCATGACCGCCGCGCCCGCCTCCAAAGCCATGCGGATGCCAGGCACCGAAGCGCGGATGCGGGTGTCTTCGCTGATGTGGCCATGATCGTCAAAGGGCACATTGAGGTCGGCGCGGATGAAAACACGTTGGCCCTTGGCTTTGCCTTGGGCACACAAATCGGCGAATCGGATGATGCTCATGAAAGTGTCAAATGAATTTGCTAGGGATTCTAGGCGGCGCGGATGGCGTGGCACAAAAGACCGCACGGAGCGGCCCACGCCCTCGGTGAACCGACCATTTTCTGCAAATTGAAGAAAATTTCTTCAATTTGCAGAAATATTTGTTAGCATCGCACCATGATTGAGCGACACATCTCCCCCTTGCTGCGGCATCTGGCCACCCAATACCCCGTGATCACTCTCACGGGGCCCCGGCAAAGTGGCAAAACCACCTTGACGCGAAACGTGTTTGCCAACAAACCCTATCTGACGATGGAGGACCCGGATACCCGGCGCTACGCCACAGAAGACCCACGCGGGTTTTTGCGGCAATTCGCGCAAGGCGCCATCCTGGATGAAATTCAGCGCACACCAGAGCTCACCTCTTATTTGCAAGGCATGGTCGATGCCGACCGCAGGCCTGGACAGTTTGTATTGACGGGCAGCCACCAATTTGAGTTGATGGGCCAAGTTTCCCAGTCGTTGGCCGGGCGCACCGCCGTGTTGCGTTTGCTGCCCTTTACCCTGGCCGAGGTGCAAAGTTTGCGCGGCAGCACGGCCTCACAGGACCTGGCGCATACCTTGTTGACGGGGTTTTACCCGCGCATCCACGACCGGGGCCTGAATCCCTCTCAAGCCCTGGCCGATTACTTTGCAACCTATGTGCAACGCGATTTGCGACAGCTTGCAGCGGTACACGACCTGCACCGGTTCGAACGCTTCGTCCGCTTGTGTGCGGGCCGCACCGGGCAATTGCTGAACCTGAGCAGCCTGGGCAACGATGCGGGCGTGACCCATTCCACCGCGCGCGCCTGGATCGACATGCTGCAATCGAGCTACATCGTTCACTTGCTGCCGCCTTGGTTTGTCAACAACGGCAAGCGATTGGTCAAAGCACCCAAGCTGTACTTTCATGATGTGGGTTT
>RFNL01000052.1 GCA_009927195.1 Betaproteobacteria bacterium
CCTTGTGGCCACCATGGATCGAGCTTGAAAGCTTGCCGCTGCACCCCCGACCAAGTGGCGCGCTACCAAAGCAAGCTGTCCGGGCCCTTGCTCGACCGCATTGATTTGCACGTGGAAGTGCCCAGCCTGAGCCCCGAAGCATTGCTGCAAACACCCCCGGCCACCAGCAGCCCCGTTTTGCGCGAGGCCTGCCGGTTGGCGCGAGAGCGGGCCATGCAGCGCCAAGGCCACGCCAATCACCTGTTGCAAGGCCAGGCCCTCGATGCCTTGCAGCGCCAACCCCAGGCCCAGCAACTGATCGAACGCGCAGCCCGTCAGCTGAGCTGGTCTGGGCGAGGCACCCACCGCTGCTTGCGCGTGGCCCGCACCGTGGCCGATTTGCAAGGCCATGAAGTGATTGAAGCCCAAGACGTGGCCGAGGCCATGCAATACCGACGCATCTGGTGAGGCGCATACCCTGGCGCCATCCATCCGCTGAAAGGCCGCACATCAATGTTTTTGGGCCGGTTTGGTTGACGCAAATAATTTTTTATTTGCGTCAACAGCCCATCATCGGGTCTCGTTGAATGATCACTCCAATCATCGGAGTGCAAGCAACCTCAACCCAGGAGCCTTTCATGAACAAACTCATCACCACCCTCATCCTCAGCGCATTCGCCGGTGCTTCTTTTGCCAGCACCCCCGCACAAGCCACCGATAAAGCCGCCCCCAAGGCCGAGGCCAAAGCCGAGGCCAAGGCACACACCAAGAAGGCGGCAGCGCCTGAAAAAGCCGCTGTGAAAAAAGAAGAATCCAAGAAGTAATCGTCTTTTCAACGCCAAACGCCCGCGTCAGCGGGCTTTTGGCTTTGCAAAGCCGGTTTAAAAACAACCCTCACAAATTGGGCGCGAGCAAGCGCTGCAAGTCTTTCCCGGCGACGCCCTGACGCTGGGCCAAGTCGTGCAGCTGGTCGTCGCCGATGCGGCCCACGTTGAAGTACTGGGCCTCGGGGTGCGCGATGTAAAAACCGCTCACGCTGGCAGCGGGTGTCATGGCCATGCTGTCGGTCAGGCCCATGCCGATGTCTTGGCATTGCAGCAACTCGAACATGGCGCGCTTGACGCTGTGGTCAGGGCAAGCCGGGTAACCCGGCGCGGGGCGAATGCCTTGGTATTGCTCTTTGATCAAGGCTTCGTTGCTCCAGGTTTCATCAGCGGCATAACCCCACAGGTCCCGCCTCACCCGTGCATGCATGCACTCGGCAAAGGCCTCGGCCAAGCGGTCGGCCAAGGCCTTGAGCATGATGGCGCTGTAGTCGTCATGGTCGGCCAAGAAGTATTGTTCTTTCGCGTCCACCCCCACTCCGGCGGTCACGGCAAACACCCCCACATGGTCCGCGCCTTGGCCGAGGGGAGCAACAAAGTCGGAGAGACAACGGTTGGGGTTGTGCACCCCCTCGCGCAACGGCTTTTCGGTTTGCTGTCGCAAGCCATGCCAGGTGAGGGCAGGCTGAGTGCGGGTTTCA
>RFNL01000050.1 GCA_009927195.1 Betaproteobacteria bacterium
GATATGTAAATTTATTATAACAGATAGTGTCACTTTCGCCAGAAACACCAGGCTTGGAGGCCCCACAATGCCTGCATGAGCCAAGCACCTCTGCCGATCATCGGCATTTCATCCAAAGCCACCCAAAACGTCCTGGCCGACATGGCCAGCGCCTATCAAGCGCAAACCGGCGTGGCATGCCTCATCGAGTCGGTTGGCGGGGTGGATGCGGCCCGGCGCGTCCAAGCCGGTGAAGCATTGGAGGTGGTTTTGTTGGCCAGCGACGCCATCGAACGCTTGATGGCTTCGGGTCATGTGTGCGTCGACTCGCGCGTTGACTGGGTGCGCTCACCGGTGGCGGTGGCGGTGGCCGAGGGAGCGGCCCATCCCGATATCGGCAGTGCCCAGGCGCTCAAGGCGGCGGTGTTGGCGGCCGATAAAGTGGCTTATTCGACCGGGCCCAGCGGCGTGTATTTGGAAAAATTATTTGCCCATTGGGGCATCACGGCGCAACTGCAAGGCCGCTTGGTCACAGCCCCGCCGGGTGTGCCCGTCGGGTCTTTATTGGCCAATGGCGAGGCGAGTTTGGGCTTTCAGCAGTTGAGCGAACTCATGGCCTTGCCGGGCATTGAGGTGCTGGGCCAACTGCCCCCCGATGTGGCTTACATCACCGTGTTTTCTGCGGCCATTGCGCAAGCAGTGGCTGCGCAACCCGAGCGGGTGCAAGCGGTGCGCGACTGGATGGCCTTTTTGGCCAGTGTTGCCACCGAACCCATCAAGCGCCGCCACGGCATGCACTGGGCTTAAAGCGATTTCTATTTTCTTTCAATCCAGAGGATTCCCATGTCATTGATCATTGACTGTCACGGCCACTACACCACAGCGCCCGCTGCGCTGGAAGATTGGCGCAAGCGGCAAATTGCGGGCATCAAAGACCCATCAGCCATGCCCAAAGCGGCAGACCTGCAAATCAGCGATGACGATTTGCGCCACAGCATCGAGACCAACCAACTCAAGCTGATGAAAGAGCGCGGCAGTGACATTACCTTGTTCTCGCCCCGGGCTTCATTCATGGCCCACCACATTGGTGACTTTGCGGTGTCAAGCACCTGGGCTGCCATTTGCAATGAACTGTGCCACCGCGTGTCCCAACTGTTTCCCGCGCACTTTGTGCCAGTGGCCATGTTGCCCCAGTCGCCTGGCGTAGACCCCGCCACCTGCATCCCTGAGTTGGAGCGCTGTGTCAAAGAATACGGTGCGGTGGGCATCAACCTGAACCCCGACCCATCGGGCGGGCATTGGACATCGCCCCCA
>RFNL01000209.1 GCA_009927195.1 Betaproteobacteria bacterium
GGTCAATGGACCCGGCTTTAGGTTTTGGGACGCGCCTCAATGACCTGGGTGAAAGCGTCGATCAAAGGGCGGATATTGGCCAATTTGAGTTTGAGGGAGGCTTGGTTGACCACCAAACGTGAACTGATGTCCATGATCTGCTCCACCTCCGTCAACTGATTGGCCCTGAGCGTGCTGCCGGTGGAAACCAGGTCGACGATGGCATCGGCCAAACCGGTGAGGGGTGCCAACTCCATGCTGCCATAGAGCTTGATCAAATCCACATGCACCCCTTTTTGGGCAAAAAACTGGCGCGCGATCGTGGTGTACTTGGTGGCCACCCGCAAACGTGAGCCCTGCTTGACAGCGTGCAGGTAGTCAAAGCCTTGGCGGACGGCCACACTCATGCGGCAGCGCGCGATGCGCAAATCCAGCGGTTGGTACAAGCCCTCTGCGCCATGTTCGATCAAGGTGTCCAACCCCACCACGCCCATGTCGGCCCCGCCATGGTTGACGTAGGTGGGCACATCGGTGGCGCGCACCAACACCACCCGAACCTGTGGCTGGTTGGTGGCCAGAATCAGCTTGCGCGAGGTGTCGGGATCTTCCAACACCTGTATCCCCGCCGCCACCAAAAAAGGCATGGTTTCATCAAAGATGCGGCCTTTGGGCAAGGCAAGCGTGACGGTCATTGGATTCTTTCAATGTCAGCGCCCAAGCTGCGCAATTTATCTTCCATGCGATCGTAGCCGCGGTCCAAATGGTAAATGCGATCGACCAGGGTCTCGCCCTCGGCGACCAAACCGGCAATCACCAAGCAGGCCGAGGCCCGCAAGTCTGTGGCCATGACATTGGCCCCCGAGAGATGGGGCACGCCCTCGACCAAGGCCACCTTGCCCTCGATTTGGATGCGCGCGCCAAGGCGAACCAGTTCATTGACATGCATGAAACGGTTTTCAAAAATGGTTTCAGTCACCTTGCTTGTGCCATGGGCGATCGCATTGAGCACCATGAACTGGGCTTGCATGTCGGTGGGGAACCCGGGGTATTCGGTGGTGCGAAAGTGCTGTGCCTTGAGGTGTTGGTGGGCTGGTGTGGTGGCGCACAACCGCAAGCCACCGCTAACCGCATCGACGAGCACGCCCGCATCCCGCAATTTATCGATCACCGACTCCAGGTGATCGCCACGCGCATGGCGCAGCACCACATCGCCGCCGGTAGCGGCCACCGCACACAAAAAGGTACCGGCCTCAATGCGATCGGCCACCACATGGTGGCTTGCACCGTGCAACTGCTCCACACCCTGGATCAGGATGCGGCTGGTGCCATGGCCTTCAATCTTTGCACCCATGGCGATGAGCAATTCGGCCAAGTCCCCAATCTCTGGCTCTTGGGCGGCGTTTTCCAGCACGGTTTCGCCTTCGGCCAAACACGCAGCCATCAAAAAGTTTTCGGTACCGGTGACGGTGACCATGTCGGTGGCAATCCGAGCGCCGCGCAGTCGGGTTCGCCCTGGTGGCAGCTTGGCCATCATATAGCCGTGCTCCACATCGATCACCGCACCCATGGCTTGCAAACCCTTGATGTGCTGGTCCACCGGCCGAGACCCAATGGCGCAACCACCGGGCAAAGACACCTTGGCATGGCCACAGCGCGCCATCAAAGGACCCAAAGCCAAGACCGACGCGCGCATGGTTTTCACCAAGTCATAGGGGGCTTGGGGGTTGTTCAAGGCCATGGCATTCAAGGTGACCGATCCGTCTTCACCACGCTCGGCATTCACGCCCATGTTACGGATCAAACGCAGCATGGTGGCCACATCTTGCAGGCGCGGCACATTGTGCAAAGTGACGGTCTGCTCCGTCAACAATGCGGCGCACAATTGCGGCAAAGCCGCATTTTTGGCCCCTGAAATGGGGATCTCGCCCTTGAGCTGTTGACCGCCTCGGATGCGCAGTTTGTCCATGTGAATGTGGGGTTGCGCAGCGAATCAAGCTTGCTGGGCCCATTCGCTGGGGGTATAGGTTTTCATCGACAAGGCATGTACCTCATCGGTGTGCATTTTTTGGCCCAGGGTGGCATACACCTTTTGGTGGCGCTGGATCAAGCGCAAGCCTTCGAATTGGGCCGACACAATGGTGGCATACCAATGGCGGCCATCGCCCTCCACGCTCAGATGGGTGCACGGCAATTGGCTGGCTATCAAGGTTTCAAGTTGATCGGCTGTCATGGGCTTATCCACGAATTTTGAACCCGATGCGCAACAGGTGCAAAGCCAGCCCCGCGATCAAACTGGTACAACTGCCCACCACGGCCAGGCTCAACCAAGGCGATACATCGCTGGCACCAAAAAAGCCATGGCGAAAACCATCGATCATGTAGAAAAACGGGTTGAAGTGGCTCAAGGTTTGCCAAAAGGGCGGCAGTGAGTGAATGGAGTAGAAAACCCCACTCAAAAAAGTCATCGGCATGATGATGAAGTTTTGAAACGCAGCCATTTGGTCAAATTTCTCGGCCCACAGTCCTGCGATCACCCCCATGGAACCCAGCATGGTGGCGCCCAAAAAGGCAAATACCACAATCCACACAGGGGACACAAATGAGAGCGGGGTAAACCATGCGGTGATGACAAACACCCCCAATCCCACCGACAAACCCCGTACCACCGACGAGCCCACATAGGCCAGAAACCAGCTCCAGTGGTTCAGGGGCGTGAGCAACAAAAACACCAGATTGCCCATCATCTTGCTTTGTATCAGGGAAGATGAACTGTTGGCAAACGCGTTTTGCAGCATGCTCATCATGACCAGGCCCGGCAACAAAAAGGAAGTGTAGGTGATTTGGTCGTACACCTTGACGCGGTCTTCCAGCACATGACCAAAGATCAACAGGTAGAGCATGGCCGTCATCACCGGGGCCGCGACGGTTTGGAAACCGACTTTCCAAAAGCGCAGTACTTCCTTGTAAAAAAGAGCTTGCCATCCGCTCATGCTGCCGCCCCTTGCATCCTGGCATTGGCAGTTTCACCGGGGTCTTCGCCCATGACCTGCAAGAACACGTCCTCCAGATCGGCTTTGCGAATTTCCACATCCTCAGCCACCAAACCTGCTTGGCGCACGGCAGCCAAATATTGTTCGATCTCAGCCGCATTGTGGGCGGGAAACTGAACGATGCGCCCGGTCACTCGCGCCCATTGGGCCAAGTCTGCAGGCAGTTGGGCATCGAGTTTGAAGCGCAACACATTGCTGGAAGCAGATTTGAGCAGCTCGCTGGTGCGCGCCAGCGCCACCACCTTGCCTTGCTTGAGCATGGCCAATCGGCCACACAAGGCCTCGGCCTCTTCCAGGTAGTGGGTGGTCAACAACACCGTGTGGCCTTCGCGGTTCAAGCGAGCGATGAACTGCCAGAGGGTTTGGCGCAATTCCACATCCACCCCAGCGGTGGGTTCGTCGAGCACGATCACCGGCGGCTTGTGCACCAGGGCCTGGGCCACCAAGACGCGCCGCTTCATGCCGCCCGACAGCTGGCGCATATTGCTGTTGGCTTTGTCGCTCAAGCCCAAATGGTGCAGCAACTCGTCGATCCAGTCGTCGTTGTGGCGAATGCCAAAGTAGCCGGATTGAAAGCGCAGCGCCTCGCGCACATTGAAAAAGGGGTCAAACACCAATTCTTGGGGGACCACGCCCAACAAACGCCGCGCTTGGGCCGACTGGGTTTGCACATCACAGCCTTGCACCCGGGTGCGGCCTGAGGTGGCGCGGGTCAAGCCGGCCAAGATGCTGATCAAGGTGGTTTTGCCAGCGCCATTGGGCCCGAGCAAACCGAAAAACTCACCCTCTTGGACCGACAGGCTCACTTTATCGAGGGCCTGCAAAGGACCGCGCAGGGTTTGAAATACCTTGGATACGGCGTCAAAAGTAATGGCGGTCATGTGGGGTGATTTTAAGTTTTCAAGCCAGCGCCATCAGGGTCCAGGGGGCAATGATGGGCTGGCCAGTGTGCCAGGCCCAAGGGTTGGCACACACACGAATGAAGCGATCGCGTCAGTTACTGTTGCTCAGCCCCAAGAAGTCGGCGACGCCATAAACCTGCGCCAAGGTGTTCAAGCGCTGGGGCAAGCCATCAATGGCCAAGACCGCGCCACGGCGCTGTGCCTCACGGGCGCAAGCCAACAAAACGGCCAAAGTGGATGAGTCAAACTGCTGCACACCGCTGGCATCCAAGCGGGGGACATCTTGTGCAGGCCAGGCTTGCAAAAGTTGGCGCAACACGCCGGGGGCTTGGGCTTGGGTCACAACGGCAGGCAGGGCAAACATGGCTATTTTTTGGCGTTGCTGCGGTTGCGCTCGGCCAAGGTGTTGATCAGGCCGTCCAAGCCCTTTGCATTGATTTCTTCGGCAAACTGGCTGCGGTAGGTGTCGATCAACCAAATGCCCATGACATTGAGGTTGTAGATTTTCCAGCCCGCGCCTTCGCCCGGGGTTTTTTCCAGGCGATAGTCCAATTGGATCGGCTCTCCGCGGCCTTTGAGTTCAGAGCGCACCAGCACTTCGGCATCGGTGGGTGCGCCGCGCAGGGGCTTGACCAATACGGTTTGATCGCCAATTTGGGTCAGCGCCCCTGAATAAGTGCGCACCAGCAGGATTTTGAACTCGGCTTGGATGCGGCTTTTTTGCTCGGGGGTGGCTTGGCGCCAGCCGGGGCCCACGGCTTGCGCCGTCATGCGCTGGAAATTCAAATGGGGCAAAACCCGGGCATCCACCACGGTGGCAATGTGGTTCAAGTCGCCGGACTTGATCATTTTGTCGGTGCGCACCAAATCGATCATCTCGCTGGTGAAGCGGCGCACAAAAGCATCCGGGGCCTCGTCGACAGCCCAAGCCGGCGAGGCAGACCACACGGCCAGGGCCAAACCGCACAACAGGCGGCGGCGCAGGTGCAATAAAGAAGTGGTCATGGCAGGTTCATGTGGCGAGCAGATCAGGGCTTGACATTATCGTTCAGCCCGGGTTCGTCCGGCGGATCGCCATCGTAGACATCAGATCGGCGCTTTTGCAGCCACACCTGTCGGGAGAAGGTGTATTTATCCAAAGCCACCTCGTTGAGCACCTCACCCGCTTGCAAATAGCCGGCGCGGCGGTCCACCACACGCAGGCCAAACACGCCTCCAAAGGCCCATGGGTCATTGATCTTGAGGACAGGATCACCCGCGACCAACTCCACGGCCGTGCCGGTCGCATCGCGCACCGTGGACGGCCCCCACAACGGCAGCACCAAATAAGGCCCTGGCGGCACGCCCCAGTAACCCAGGGTTTGGCCGAGATCTTCCTTGTGGCGCTCCAGGTTCATGTCGCTGGCCACATCAATCACACCCAACAGACCGAACACGGTGTTGACCGCCACGCGCCCAGAGGTTTCCAAGGCCTGTCTGGGTTTGAATTGCAACACGTTATTGACCACCGACCACAGATCGGACAAATTACCAAAAAAGTTGCGCACGCCGGTCCGAACTGGGTCAGGGGTGTGATTTTGGTAAGCGGTGGCCAGTGGCTTGAGGGCTGCCTCGTCAAGGGCCGTGTTGAAGCGGTCAACAGAACGGTTGAGTGGCTCCAAAGGGTCACTGGGGTGTGCATTGGGCCCGCTGGCGCAAGCCCCTAGCAAGGCCAAATACCCAGCGGCCAGCGCCAATCGAAGGCTAGACGGCCATGCAGTGTGCATCATGGCTTGTCACCCGCGTTGTCTTTGCCCGCAGCTGCCTTGTCGTACAAAAACTTGCTGATCAGGTTTTCCAACACCACGGCCGACTGGGTGCTTTGCACTGTGTCGCCGGCAACCAGGTTCTTCTCCTCGGCGCCAGCTTCAATGCCAATATATTGCTCGCCCAGCAAACCACTGGTGAGGATTTTCAAGGAGCTGTCTTTGGGAAACACATAGCGCGACTCCAGTGCCAAGGTGACACGCGCTTGGTAGGAGGCGACATCGAAGTCGATGGACTCGACCCG
>RFNL01000249.1 GCA_009927195.1 Betaproteobacteria bacterium
GACTGCGGCGGATCTTGATGCGGTGGTGGACGCATATGCCGCCAATGTGTGCGAAAACGCCCCGCTGACCTTGGCCGCGGCCAAGCGCGCATTGATGGAGTTGCGCAAAGACCCGGTTGCGCGTGATCTTGAACGGGTCAAGGCCATGGTCGAGGCTTGCTTCATGAGCGAAGACTACAAAGAAGGCCGCAAGGCATTTGCCGAAAAGCGGCCGCCCCAGTTCAAAGCACTTTGAACCCTGTCTATTGCGCTCGCGCGCCCGTGCCTCAGCGGCCGTCCTGGCCGTTCATGGCGTTTGCCACAGTTCCCAGGAGCGGACACAGGCCTGCACTTGCGCATCGCCCCGGTCAACCACTTTGTCGGCATGGTCGACCATTTGCCTGGTTTGTCGTTGCATGCGTGTATTGAGGTGCTGCTTTATGCGTCGCACAGCGATGGGCCTGGTGTTGGTATCGCTGCGTCTTGCGCCAGGTCATTTTGACCCTGTTATCGGGACCACTGGAGCGGGTCTTGCGGGGCCCAGCCCTTAGAATTGACTCCTCTCATGTCCGCAAACCCCCTTCGCTTCATTCGCCAAGACATCCAGTCGATGCATGCCTATGCCATTCAGCCCTCACTGGGGATGGTCAAGCTGGATGCGATGGAAAACCCCTTCACGTTGCCTGAGCCCTTGCAGGCCGCGTTGGGCCAGCGCTTGGGTGCGCTGGCCGTCAACCGTTACCCCGGCCAGCGCATCGAAGACCTCAAACGCTCCCTGGCCCAGCACATTGGTTTGCCGCCCGCTTATGCCCTGATGCTGGGCAATGGGTCGGATGAACTCATTGCTTTGTTGGCCATGGCCTGCGATGTACCGCAAGCCACCATCTTGGCCCCTGAACCAGGCTTTGTGATGTACGCCATGAGCGCTCATTTACAAGGCGTGCGCTTTCAGGGCGTGCCTTTGTTGCCCAACTTTGCATTGGACGAACCCGCCATGCAAGCGGCGATTGCCCAGCACCAACCAGCGCTGGTGTATCTGGCCTATCCCAACAACCCCACGGCCAATTTATGGGATGCGATGGTGATGCGCCGTTTGATCGCCCAGGTGGGCGCTTATGGGGGTTTGGTGGTGGTCGATGAAGCCTATCAGCCCTTTTCCAGCGCCACTTGGCTGGATGAAATCCGCCGCGACCCCCAGGCTCACCGGCATGTGCTGTTGATGCGCACCTTGTCCAAGTTTGGGCTGGCCGGTGTGCGTCTGGGTTACATGTTGGGCCCGCAGGACTTGTTGCATGAGGTGGATAAACTTCGCCCGCCCTACAACATCAGCGTGCTCAATGCCGAATGCGCTTTGTTTGCCTTGGAACATGCCGACATATTCGCCGCGCAAGCCGCCACCATCCGCGCCGAGCGCGCACGCCTGATTGAAGGCTTGCAAGGCATACCGGGGGCCTCCCCCTTTCCCAGCGATGCCAATATGGTCTTGGTGCGCTGGGCCGGTGGTGATGCGCTGGCGCAGGCTGTGTTTGATGGCCTCAAAGCACGTGGCGTATTGGTCAAGAACGTTTCTAAAATGCATCCTTTGCTCCAAGCCTGCCTGCGTTTGACCGTGGGCACCCCTGAAGAAAACGCTTTGTTGCTCCAAGCCCTGCGCGATTTGGCCAGCGCTTGAATGATTGACCATTCACCGACACCCAGCACCATGAATGCACGCACCGCCGATGTCAGCCGCGAAACCCGCGAAACCCGCATCCGCGTGAAAGTCAATTTGGACGGCACAGGCCAGTCCAATTTATCCACAGGCATTGGTTTTTTTGACCACATGCTCGACCAAATTGCGCGCCACGGTTTGATCGATTTGGACATCCAAGCCCAGGGCGATTTGCACATTGACGGCCACCACACTGTGGAAGATGTGGGCATCACCTTGGGCCAGGCTGTGGCGCAAGCGGTCGGCGATAAAAGAGGCATCATGCGATATGGTCACGCCTATGTGCCATTGGACGAGGCCCTCAGCCGTGTGGTGGTGGATTTCTCTGGACGCCCTGGCATCGAAATGCATGTGCCGTTCAAAAGCGGCATGGTGGGCGCGTTTGACACCCAACTGACCTACGAGTTTTTCCAAGGCTTTGTGAATCACGCTTTTGTCAGCCTGCACATCGATAACTTGCGTGGTGAAAACGCCCACCATCAGGCCGAGACAGTGTTCAAAGCCTTTGGCCGCGCCTTGCGTGCTGCCTTGCAAATCGACCCGCGGGCGGCAGATCAAATTGCCTCCACCAAAGGCTCGCTCTGAAATAGCCATGCCCATGAAAACCGTGGCCGTGGTTGATTACGGCATGGGCAATTTGCGATCGGTGGCCCAAGCCGTCATGGCGGTGGCCAAAGACAGTGGTCACCAGGTGGTCATCACCAATCGAGCCGCGGTGGTGGACCAAGCCGAGCGGTTGGTGCTCCCAGGCCAAGGGGCCATGGGCGACTGTATGCGCGAGTTGGATCGCTCTGGCTTGATGGACAGTGTGCGCCAGGCAGCAGCGAGCAAACCCTTGTTTGGCGTGTGCGTGGGCATGCAAATGTTGCTCGACCACAGCGAAGAGGGCCGCTCCAACCAAGGCACTGACTGCATGGGTCTTATTGCGGGCCGGGTGCGCCGGTTTCAATTGGCAGGGCGGCACCAACCCGATGGCAGTTTGTTCAAAGTGCCTCAGATGGGTTGGAACCAGGTGTTTCAGGCCCAGCCCCACCCGCTGTGGCAGGGTGTGCCCGATGGGAGCCATTTTTACTTTGTGCACAGTTTTTTCGCCCAACCGTCTGATGTGCGCCACAGTGCTGGGGAAACCGAGTATGGACACCGCTTTACCAGCGCGTTGGCAAGGGATAATATTTTCGCCACGCAGTTCCACCCCGAAAAAAGCGCAGCCCAAGGTTTGACCCTTTACCGAAACTTTCTCCACTGGAACCCTTGAACGGCCTGCTCACTGGCCCGTTTGGCGCTGCCACCCGACCCCCACAACATGCTCCTGATCCCCGCCATAGACCTCAAAGATGGCCATTGCGTTCGCCTGGTTCAGGGCGACATGGACCAATCCACCATC
>RFNL01000327.1 GCA_009927195.1 Betaproteobacteria bacterium
CACTGCAAGCCCACGGTGATGTGGGCCACGCTGCAAGGCACGCGTTGGGCGGTGTTCACCTGGGGCAACATGGCTTGCACCAATTCGATGCCTTTGGCCACGGTGAGTCGCGTGCCGCCAATGTCTTGGATGTTGAAGGTTTGCAAGGTGCTGCCGGCTTGCAAACCACTGTGCGCCAACCAGGCGTTGATTTGGTTGGACTCGCAGCCCAGGCCCACGACCAAGGCGGCCGCGATGTTGGGGTGGGTGGCATAGCCCCGCATGGTGCGTTCCAGCAGTTGCAGCCCCAGGCCCTCGGTGTCCATGCCGCAACCGCTGCCATGGGTGAGGGCGATCACACCATCGATCTGTGGGTAGGGCGCCAAAGCCGCGGGGTGGGTGGTTTTGCAGAAGTGATCGGCGATGGCCCGTGCCACCGTGGCCGAGCAATTGACACTGGACAGCACCGCAATGTAGTTGCGTGTGGCCACCCGCCCATCGGCACGCACATGGCCCATGAACTCGGCGTGTTGGGCCACCGGCTCGGGTTTGAGGTCGGCGCAAAAAGCGTAGTCGCGTGAGAAATCGCCCTTGTTGGGGCCCATGTCCATGTTGTGGGTGTGCACATGTTCACCTGGCGCGATGGCTTTGGAGGCAAAGCCAATGATTTGGTTGTAGCGTCGCACCGGTTGGCCCATTGCGATGTCGCGCATCGCCAATTTGTGGCCGGGTGGGATCAAGCCACGCACTGCAACGGCCTCGACCAGAGCACCGGAGAGCAATTGTTGACGGGCAATTACCACGTCATCGGCTGGGTGCAGTCGGATGTGGCGGCTCATCAGGGAGAGTGGATGGCAAGGGAAAACCTGTATTGGACAAGCCCGAGTGGGCAATGCAGAATGCTCCCATAGACCCTACTTGCCGTCAAGGCACGCGCCACCCGAACATACCCTCGTCTGAGTGCAGCAGCACACCCGGGGCCCCCAAGCTCCCCCTTCACCCACCCACCGCACCCCTTGACGGTTCATCCATTGGAGACATTTGCGCCATGAGTCAACGCTTAGCAGGAAAAACCGCTCTCATCACCGCTGCCGGTCAAGGCATCGGCAAAGCCGCTGCGCTGGCCATGGCCGGTGAAGGCGCCACCGTTTGGGCCACCGATGTCAACCCCAGCTTGCTGGCCGCTTACCAAGGCGTGACCGGTGTGCATACGGCCACTTTGGACGTGTTGGACAAGGCCGCCATCGCTCGCCAAGTGGCTGCCTTGCCGGCAATCGATGTCTTGTTCAATTGCGCCGGCTTTGTGCACAACGGCACGGTGCTCGAGGCCACCGATGCCGATTGGGACTTTGCCTTCCAGCTCAATGTGCGGGCCCAGTTTTGGATGATCCAGGCTGTCTTGCCCGGCATGCTCCAGCGCTTCAAAGCGCATGGGCAAACCAGCAGCATCATCAACATGGCCAGCGTGTGCTCCAGCATCAAGGGACTGCCCAGCCGCTTTATTTACGGTGCCTCCAAAGCCGCGGTGGTGGGCTTGACCAAAAGCGTGGCCGCTGATTATGTGCGCCAAGGCATTCGTTGCAATTGCATATGCCCGGGCACGGTGGACACGCCCTCGCTGCAAGAGCGCATCAACAGTTATGCCGATCCGGTGCAAGCGCGCCAAGATTTCATCAACCGCCAACCCATGGGGCGCTTGGCCCAGGCGAACGAAATCGCGCCCATCGTCACTTTTTTGGCCTCTGACGAGTCGGTGTTTGCCACAGGCAATGCCTATTCGATCGACGGCGGCATGACGATTTGATGCGCTGACCATCGCCCACAGTCCACCTTCAATGCCTTGCTTTCATGAACCAACTTGATTTGAAGGGCCGCCATGCGGTCATCACCGGAGGTGCCGCCGGCTTGGGTTATGCCATTGGCGAACGCATGCTGGCCTCGGGCGCACGCATCACCCTTTGGGACCGCGACATCGGTGGCATGGGCACGGCCGCTGAGCAACTCAAAAAAACCCATCCGGGTGCCCAAGTGGCCTGCGTTCATGTGGACGTGGCCCAGCACGACAGTGTGCAGCAAGCCACCGCCCAAACGGTGGCCATTGCGCCGGTGGATGCATTGGTCAACAGCGCGGGCATCACCGGGCCCAACACCCAGTTGTGGGACTACCCGGTGGATGCTTGGCGACAGGTGTTTGATATCAACCTGCATGGCCTGTTTCATTGCTGCCGCGAGGTGTCAGCCCACATGCGCGCGCGCAACAGCGGACGCATCGTCAACATTGCTTCCGTGGCCGGCAAAGACGGCAACCCCAATGCCAGCGCTTACAGCGCCAGCAAGGCTGCGGTGATTGGCTTGACCAAATCGCTGGGCAAGGAATTGGCTCAAACGGGCGTGCGGGTCAACTGCATCACCCCTGCGGCGGTGCACACCGCGATGTTTGACCAAATGACCCCCGAGCACATTGCCTTCATGCTGAGCAAAATCCCGATGGGTCGATTTGGCCAGGTGGAAGAGGTTGCCGCCATGGTCAGTTGGTTGTGCACCGATGAATGCTCTTTCTCCACCGGTGCCGTGTTTGACCTCTCAGGCGGCCGCTCCACCTATTGAGGCGTATGCCGCGCAAATCAGCGTAGCACCAAACCGATACACTCCACCCGCACACGGTGCCCAGACGAGCCCCCCATTTTTTTGAAAGGCAACCCATGAAACTTGTTCGCTACGGCAAACCCGGCCAAGAAAAACCTGGCCTCATCGATGCAGACGGCAAATTGCGCGACCTCAGCAAGGTGATCCATGACATCACCCCCGATCAGCTCAACGACAAAGCCTTGGCCAAGCTGGGCAAGCTCAAAACCGACAAGTTGCCTTTGGTCAAGGGCAAGCCCCGCATGGGTTGCCCAGTGGCCCAGGTGGGCAAGTTCATTGCCATTGGCCTTAACTATGCCGATCATGCCGCAGAGGCCAACCTGCCGCTGCCCAAAGAACCCATCATCTTCTCCAAATTTGTCGATTGCATCCAAGGTCCGGACGACGATGTCATGCTGCCCAAGGGCTCGGTCAAGGGCGATTGGGAGGTCGAACTCGGCGTGGTGATTGGCCTCACCGCCAGCTACGTGGCGCAGAAAAACGCCCTGGCCCATGTGGCGGGCTATTGCACCATCAACGATGTGAGCGAGCGCGAGTTCCAAATCGAGCGCGGCGGCACCTGGGACAAGGGCAAGGGATGTGACACCTTTGGCCCGATCGGTCCTTGGCTGGTCACCCGCGATGAAGTGCCAACCCCCCAAAAACTCGGTTTGTGGATGGAACTCAATGGCGAGCGCATGCAAGACGGCAACACCAAGAACATGATTTTCAATGTGGCCAAATTGGTGAGTTATGTGAGCCAATTCACCACCTTGTACCCCGGCGACGTGATCGCCACCGGCACCCCTGCCGGGGTGGGCATGGGTATCAAGAAAAACGGTCAACCGGCCCCAGTGTTTTTGAAGCCCGGCGATGTGATGACCGTTGGCATTCAAGGCCTGGGCGTGCAAACGCAAAAAGTGGTGGCCTATAAAAAGCGCTGATCGCTTTGGTGCGCTTCAGTCAAACGGCCTTCGGGCCGTTTTTTGGGGCCTGCCCCACCCGCAGCGTGCTCGTGTCCTAGGGTTGATGCCTGCGCCTTCAAACCAAATTCACCCCCTGCAAACCCGTCCAGCCAGGCGTGGGCAATGGGTCCACATCAAACGCGGTGTCGCCCTCGGGTTGGGGCACGCCAGTGGCCTTGAGGTTTTGAAAATCGTATAACGAGGCGTCGAGCAAATGCGAGGGCACGGTGTGCTGCAAAGCGTTGAACATATTGTCAAGCCGACCGGGGTGTTTTTTCTCCCAATCGCGCAACATGGCGCCCACTTGTTGGCGCTGCAAACCGTCTTGGCTGCCGCACAAGGTGCAAGGAATGATGGGGAAGGCGCGGTGCACGGCCCAGCGCGCAAGGTCGCGTTCGGCCACATGGGCCAGCGGCCGGATAACGATGTGGCGGCCATCGTCGCTGACCAGTTTGGGCGGCATGCTCTTTAACTTGCCGCCGAAAAACATGTTCAGAAAAAACGTTTGCAAGATGTCGTCGCGGTGGTGGCCCAGGGCGATTTTGGTGGCGCCCAGCTCGTCGGCCACCCGGTACAAAATGCCCCGGCGCAAGCGGCTGCACAGGCTGCACATGGTTTTGCCCTCGGGGATTTTGTCTTTGACGATGGAATAGGTGTCCTGGTTTTCAATGTGAAAAGGCACGCCCAACTGGGTCAAATACTGTGGCAGCACGTGGGCGGGAAAGCCGGGTTGCTTTTGGTCCAAATTGACGGCCACGATGTCAAAGTCGATGGGCGCGCGGGCTTTGAGTTTGAGCAAAATGTCAAGCAGGCCATGGCTGTCTTTGCCGCCTGACAAACACACCATCACCTTGTCGCCCTGTTCAATCATGTTGAATTGCACAATCGCCTCGCCCACTTGGCGGCAAAGGCGCTTTTCCAACTTGTGGATTTCGCGCTCGATCACCTGGCGGCGAGGGCTTTGGGGGTCGGCGGCTTCAATGGTGGACAGGCTGGCGGTCATGGGGCAGAGATGGGTTGCCAAGTCCTGCATTGTCGCTGGTGCGGCCCGGCCTGACAAACACGGGCCCTTTGCTGCACCGGTGAATGCCAAGCCAACCCTTTGGCCCCAAGCTGGGCCGCTGTGCCTGCACGCGGCAGCGCCGCTGGGTGATCAGACGGCGGGGTTTTTGACGCCGCTGACCACGTGGCCGGCGGGCACGTGTTGCGCGGCCGATTCGATGTGGCCGGTTTGGTCGTCGAAAAAGAAGTCGGGTTCGAACTCGCGCAGAAAAGCGCCTTTGTCCAATCCGCCCAGAAACATGGCTTCATCGACTTCGATGTCCCAGTCCATCAGGGTGCGGATGGCCCGCTCATGGGCCGGTGCGCTGCGGGCGGTGACCAAGGCGGTTCGGATGCGCATGTTCGGTGTGCCATCGCGCTGCAAGCGGTGCAGTGCGGCCAGCAGGGGTTTGAAGGGTCCTGCAGACAGGGGCAGGCTGGCCTTTTCGCGCTCATGGGCTTGAAAAGCCGACAGCCCTTGGGACGCGAACACCTGCTCGGCCTCGTCCGAAAACAACACCGCGTCGCCGTCAAAGGCTATGCGCACCTCGTGCGGGTGCGCAACCGATGCATGGGCCGAGTGCGGATAGACCTGTGCGGCGGGCACGCCTGCATCCAGTGCGGCCCGCACATCGCTCAAATGGGCCGATAAAAACAAATGGGCGTGCAGCGGCTTGAGGTAGCGCCAGGGTGGTTGACCGCGGGTGAAACTGCCGCGCTGAATCGGCAGGCCATAGTGCTGGGCCGAGCGAAACACCCGCATGCCGCTGACCGGGTCGTTGCGCGACAAGATCACCACCTCCACCTGTGGCGCATGGCCTTGGTTGAAGGCCAGCAGCTTTTTCACCAGCGAAAACGCCACCCCGGGTTTGGCCGGTCGTTCCAAGCGTTCGAGTTGCAGCTTCATGTAGGCGCGATCGTCGCTTTGTTCGAAATAGCGGTTTTCCTCTTCAAAGTCAAACAAGGCGCGCGAGGAAATCGCCACCACCAATTGGCCGTCCAGGGTCACGCCCATGTCAACGCACCCATTGGTTGAGTTGGATGATGGGCAGCATCACCGCCAGCACAATGAGCATCACCAAGCCACCCATGGCCACGATCAGCAAGGGCTCGAGCAAGGTGGCCAATTGCATGGCGCGGCGCTGCACATCGTTGCCCAGTTGGTCTGCGCAGCGTTGCAGCATGTCGGGCAAACGGCCGGTTTGTTCGCCTTGGCGCACAAACATGGCCAGCAAGCTCGGGAGTCGGCGGTGTTGGGCCAAGGCCTGGGCCAGTGGGGCGCCTTCGCGCACCAGCACCTCGGCTTGCAAGGCATCGGCGCGCAGGGCTTGGTTGGCCAAGGTGTCGGCCGCCGCGTGCAAGGCGCGCAAAATGGGCACACCGGCACCGGCGAGCATGGCCAGGGTGCTGGCAAAGCGCGCCGCGTTATAGCCACGCGCCAGCGGGCCCACCAGCGGCAAGCGCAGCCACAGCGCATCCCAGCGCAGGCGCAGCGGCGGCTGGCGCAGGGCTTGCCTGAGCAACACCGCGCCCGCCACCAAGGCAAGGGCCGCGTAGACCCACAGCGTTTGCACGGCATGGCTGATGGCCAGCATGACCACGGTCAAAGTGGGCAAACTGCGCTGGCTGCTTTGGAACACGGTGGCCACTTGCGGCACCACATAGGCCAGCAAAAACAGCACGATGAGGATAGCCACACTGCTCACGATGGCCGGGTACAAGGTGGCCGCCATCAGTTTGGCGCGCAGGGTTTGTTGTTGTTCCAAATCGTTGGCCAGCCGCTCGAGCACCTCGCCCAGGTGACCGCTTTGTTCGCCAGCGGCCACCACCGAGCGGTACACCAGCGGAAACTGGCGCGGGTGCTCGGCGAGCGCCTGGGCAAAGCTGGACCCGGCGTTGACCTCGGCGCGCAAAGCGGCCACCAGATGGCGGTGACGGGTTTGCTCGGCCTCGTCGGCCAAGGCGCTCAAGGCGCGTTCCAGGGGCAGACCCGCTCCCACCAGGCCGGCCAATTGGCGCGTCCAGGTGGTCAACTCGGTGCGGCTCAGGACAGCGCTGCGCCAAGCGCTTTGGCCCGTGGTTTGGCCATCGCTGGGTCCCAGGGCCGCCAGGGTCAAGGGCACCAGGGCCTGGGCCCGCAATTGGTTGCGCGCGGCGCGGGCCGAATCGGCCTCGACCACGCCGTTTTGGGCATGCCCTTGGGCATCCAAGGCTTGGTAGGTATAGGCCGGCATGCTCGGGGGGCTCAGTCGCGGGTCACGCGCAACAGTTCTTCGCGGCTGGTCAGTCCCAGCGCCACCAAACGCTCGCCGTCTTCGCGCAGGCTGCCCAAGCCGTTGCGCTGGGCTTGGCGCAGCAGGTCGCTTTCGCTGGCGCGGTTGTGGATCAGCCCGCGCAGGGGCTCGTCCACGCTGAGCAGCTCATAAATACCGGTGCGCCCTTGGTAGCCGGTGTGGCCACAAACAGTGCATCCGCTGCCTTGGCAAGCGGTGCAGGTTTTGCGCACCAGGCGCTGGGCCAGCACGCCCAACAAGGAGGAGCTGAGCAAAAACGGCTCAATGCCCATGTCGGTCAAACGCGTCACCGCACTCACCGCATCGTTGGTGTGCAAGGTGGCCAGCACCAAGTGGCCGGTGAGCGAGGCTTGCACCGCAATTTGTGCGGTTTCATGGTCGCGAATTTCACCGATCATGATGATGTCGGGGTCTTGCCGCAAGATGGCGCGCAAGGCCTTGGCAAAGTCCAAATCGATCTTGGGGTTGACCTGGGTTTGGCCCACACCGGGCAG
>RFNL01000076.1 GCA_009927195.1 Betaproteobacteria bacterium
GCTGCCGCCGGTGGCGTGCTGGGCGTCGCGCATCCAATACTGCGTGCCTTCGGCCACCATCGCGTCGGTGTTGGTCGGGTCGCAATAACGCATGAAGTACCAGGACGAATCGACAAAGGTGTCCATGGTGTCGGTTTCGCGTCGAGCGGGTTTGCCGCAAGTGGGACACACCACGCCCTGGTGGAAACCGGCGTGCTGGTGAAGCGGGTTGCCCGAACCGTCGGGGATGCAGTCTGTCGGCAGCTCCACGGGCAGGTCTTGTTCAGGCACCGGCACCGCGCCATGCTCGTCACAATGGATGATGGGGATCGGTGTGCCCCAGTAGCGCTGGCGGCTCACACCCCAGTCGCGCAAACGCCAGGTGGTTTTCTTCTCGCCCAGGCCTTTGGCTTGCAGCAGGTCGGCGACTTGGTTCACCGCGTCTTTGAAACGCAGACCGTTGAGCGCGCCGGAGTTGATGCACACGCCGTCTTTGGTGGCATACCAGTCTTGCCAAGCTTGGTCGTTGAAAGTTGAACCGTTGACCGCCACCACTTGCTGGATCGGCAACTGGTATTTCAGGGCAAACGCAAAATCGCGTTCATCATGCGCCGGCACGCCCATGACCGCGCCATCGCCGTAACTCATGAGCACATAGTTGCCCACCCACACCGCCACTTGTGCGCCGGTGAGCGGGTGGGTGACGAACAAGCCCGTGGGCATGCCCACCTTGTCTTTCACCGCCAACTCGGCCTCGGTGGTGCCGCCCTCTTTGCATTCTTCCAAGAACGCCGCCAACTTCGGATTGGACGCAGCCGCATGCAGCGCCAGGGGGTGCTCGGGGGCCACCGCGCAAAAGCTCACGCCCATGATGGTGTCGGCACGCGTGGTGAACACGAACATGCGCCCGTCTTGGATCAACTGGCCATCAGCACCACGGATGTCGTGGGTGAAGGCAAAGCGCACACCCTCGCTCTTGCCGATCCAGTTTTCCTGCATCAACCGCACTTTGTCGGGCCATCCGTTCAACGTGGCTTTTGGGTTGCCAATTTGCACATGGTCGAGCAATTCTTGTGCGTAATCGGAGATCTTCAGGTAGTAGCCCGGGATCTCGCGCTTTTCCACCACCGCACCGGTGCGCCAGCCCTTGCCGTCGATCACTTGCTCGTTGGCGAGCACGGTTTGGTCCACCGGGTCCCAGTTGACCACCTGGGTTTTGCGGTAGGCGATGCCTTTGTCCAGCATCTTCAAAAACAACCACTGGTTCCACTTGTAGTAGCTCGCGTCACAGGTGGCCACTTCGCGAGACCAGTCGATGGCCAAGCCCATCGCCTGCATCTGTTTTTTCATGTAAGCGATGTTGTCGAAGGTCCACTGGGCAGGCGGCACACCATGTTTCAAGGCTGCGTTTTCTGCAGGCAGGCCGAATGCGTCCCAGCCCATGGGCATCAACACGTTGTAGCCCTTCATGCGCAGGTGGCGCGTGAGCATGTCATTGATGGTGTAGTTGCGCACATGGCCCATGTGCAATTTGCCGCTGGGGTAAGGCAGCATGGAACAGGCGTAGTACTTGGGGCGACTGGTGTCTTCGGTGACACGGTAGACGTCGCCTGCGGTCCATTCGGCTCGGGCCGCGGCTTCAACGTCTTGGGGGAGGTAGGTGTCTTGCATGGGGCTCAATGAGAAACCCCTGCCAAGTTTGCCGCAGGGGTGGGGAGATGATCGATTTTAGGCGCAGGGCCCGAATGCAAACCAGCGGCCCATGGCGGCAAGGTCTGGGGGGCTCAAGCCGGCTTTAAAGGGCGCACCACCAAGTCCATATTGACCCAGCCCTGGGCTTGCAAAGCAGCCATCAACGCGACCACCTGTCCATAAGCGGTGGCTTGATCGGCCCGCAATTGCAAGCGTGTGATGCCAGGCTGCGCGTGAAGGTTCTGCAAAGCCGCCAGTAACTCGGCTTGACCCACCACCCGGCCCTGCCAATGCAATCGCCCCTGGGCATCGAGATCGACCATCACCCCTGCGGGTGCCTTAAGGGGTTCGTTGCCACCGGAGGCTTGGGGCAATTCCAGCGGCAAATGCGCCAATTCCAAGGGGGCATACAGCATGAAGATGACCCATAGCACCAAGAACACATCGACCAATGGGGTGGCATTGATGTCGCTGATGGGCGCATCGTCCCGTTGGGCATGCTGGAGGCGGGCGAAAGCCATGACCTTGTCTCAATCCGCTGGCTGTGTGCCCAGCGCCAGTAAGTCGTGGGCAAAGCCTTCCAGTTCGGCATCGAGTTGCCGGGCCCAGCGCGACAAGGTGTTGTAAGCCACCAAGGCCGGTATGGCCACCATCAATCCCAGGGCGGTCATCAGCAGCGCCTCACCCACGGGCACCGATAACCGCTCCAGACTCGACCATGCACCAAGCTCTATGCCCAGCATGGCGCGACGCAAGCCCCAGACAGTTCCCAACAAACCGACAAACGGCGCGCTGGCCGAGACGGTGGCCAAAAAAGTAAGCCCTTGGTGCAAGCGGGCGCTGGCCAGGCGCAAAGCATCGCGCAGTGCACGCTCTTTTTGCGCAGGCAATGCTGCGCTGGCGGCCAAGGTACCAGACAAGGGTGGCCGCATGGCCTGAGCCAAGCTGCGCAACAAACCCTCTTTTTCACTATCGCTCAGCACCTGCACCGCTTGCGGCCAATCGGAGGCTTGCCAGAACAAGGCCTGGGAGAGTTGGAGGTCGGTTTGTGCGCGACGCAAGCGCCAGGTTTGGCCCAAGATGATCGCCCAAGAGCCCATCGAAGCCGCCAGCAACAGGCCCAGCACCGCACCGGCAACGGCATCTGCGGGAACCCACCACGGGTGCACAACCACCTCTAT
>RFNL01000238.1 GCA_009927195.1 Betaproteobacteria bacterium
GAACAATGGCGTGGACCCTCAAGACCTGATTGAGCGCTACGGTGCCGACACCGCCCGCCTCTACACCATGTTCACCGCACCGCCCGAGGCCACCTTGGAGTGGAACGACTCGGCGGTGGAAGGCAGTTTCCGTTTCTTGCGCCGTGTCTGGCAATTCGCTCACCAGCACGCAGCCGCCTTGCGCGCTGGTTTGTTGGTTGACCGCAGCCAAGAAGTCAGTTTTGACAAGGCTGCGAAAGACCTGCGGCGCGACATCCACACGATCTTGAAGCAAGCCAATTACGACTACGAGCGCATGCAATACAACACCGTGGTATCGGCGCTGATGAAAATGCTCAACACCTTGGAACATGTCAAGCTGAGCGACAGCGCCCGCGACAGTGCGGCGCTGGCCGAATGCTTCTCCATCTTGCTGCGGGTGCTCTACCCCGTGTGTCCGCACATCGCCTATTTCCTGTGGGGCGAGTTGGGCTATGCCCAGTGCTGCGGTGGTTTGTTGGACGTGGCCTGGGCCGAGGTGGACGAATCCGCCTTGGTGCGCGACGAAATTGAACTCATGCTGCAAGTCAACGGCAAGTTGCGCGGCGCTGTCTCGGTGCCCGCCAGCGCCAGCCAAGCAGACATCGAGCAAGCGGCATTGGCCAGCGAGGCCTTCCAAAAACAAGCGCAAGGCGCTGCACCGAAAAAGGTCATCGTGGTGCCGGGTCGTTTGGTCAATTTGGTGCTGTGATGGATGTCTTTATGCGCCGAATGTTTTTGCGCGGGGTCTGCGTCCCTTTTGCCGCCCTGTCGTTGGTTGCTTGCGGCTTCCAACTGCGCTCGACGCAAAAGTTTCCCTTCAAAACCATGTACACCGGCCCGATCTTCGGCTCTCCCCTGCTGATCGATTTGTCGCGCCAGGTCGCTGGCACTGGCGGGGTGGAGATCATCACCGATCAGCGCCAAATCGAACGCGCCGAGGTGATTTTTGAGTTGTTGCAAGAGCAGCGCGAAAAAGTGGTGGCTGGGCGCACCTCTTCGGGCTCGGTGCGTGAGTTCTTGCTGCGCACCAGTTTGCGATTTCGCTTGCGCACCCGCGAAGGCAAAGAGTTGATTCCTGACACCTTGCTGTTGGCCACCAACGACATCAGCTACAACGAGACCCTGGCCCTGTCCAAGGACCAGGAGGAGCAAATGCTCTACCGCAACATGGGCATTGATTTGGTGGGCCAAATCGTGCGCCGCATGGCTGCTTTGCCCAGCCTGTGAGTGGCCCAGCCTGAGCGACCCAATCATGCAAATCCCTGCCCATCAGCTCAGCGCTCATCTGGCCAAAGGTTTGCGCAGCCTGTATGTGTTGCATGGCGACGAGCCATTGCTGGTGCAAGAGGCGGCCGATGCCATTCGTGCTGCAGCGCGTACACAAGGCTTTACCGAACGCAGTGTGTTTACTGTTGCTGGCGCGCATTTTGATTGGGCCGAGGTGTTGGCCAGTGGCGCTTCGATGGGTTTGTTTGGCGATCGCTTTTTGGTCGAGTTGCGCATACCTTCGGGCAAGCCCGGCAAAGAAGGGGCGCATGCCTTGCAGCAGTTGGCCCATCGCGCCGCCAACAGCGCCGATGTGCTCACCTTGGTCAGTTTGCCCCGCCTGGACAAGGCCAGCAAAACCAGCGCCTGGTTCGAGGCCTTGTCGGGCTCGGGGGTGGAGATGGCCTTGGAAACCATAGAGCGGGCCGCCTTGCCCACCTGGATCGCTCAACGCATGGCGAAGAACGGTCAGCGGGTGGAAGCGGGCGAAGCGGGCCAGCGCTGTTTGCAGTTTTTTGCCGACAAAGTGGAGGGCAATTTGCTCGCCGCCCATCAAGAGGTGCAAAAGCTGGCCTTGTTGTATCCGCCGGGTGAACTCACCCAGGCACAGGTAGAGAGCGCGGTGCTGGATGTGGCCCGCTTCAATGTGTTCAAGCTGACCGAGGCCGCCTTGGCCGGACAAACCGCGCGGGTGCAGCGCATGCTCGAAGGTTTGCAGGCCGAGGGTGTGGCCGCCGTGTTGGTGCACCACACCCTGGCCGAGGACATCCGCAACCTCAAGCGCATCCAACAGGCGGTGCAGGCGGGTCGTCCCCTCCCCTTGGCCCTGCGCGAGATGCACATCTGGGGCGTCAAGGAGCGTTTGTTCGAGCGCATCGTGCCGCAAATGCCAGCCCCGGCGATGGACCGTTTGCTATGGGCGGCGCACCAAGTCGACGGCATTGTCAAAGGCTTGCGTGTGGCTGCCTGGCCGCACGATCCGTGGCAAGCCTTGCAACGCCTGGCCATGATGCTCACCCGCCAGTGCCGCCCCCGCTGAATTTTTTCTCCCCTGATCAATACACAGAAAGAAGGTTTTTTGCAGCCTGAAAGGACATCATGAACGGTGCTGAAAGTTGGGTCCAAAGCCTGCCGGCCCGTTTTTGATTGAATTTCAGATTTGAAATTTGCGACACTATGGGTTTGTATATTCACAAGGGTTAGCCCATGAAATCAAATCTGTTTCGCTGGCTTTGGCTCGGCTTGGTCGGCCTGTCTTTGGCAGGTACGGTGGGCGCGCAGCCCTTTCCCAACAAGCCGGTCAAGATCATCGTCACTTTCCCGCCGGGTGGCACGCCCGACATTTATGGCCGGGTGCTGGCCCAAGAGCTGGGCACGCTGTGGAAGCAGTCGGTGGTGGTGGAAAACAAAACCGGTGCCAGCGGCACGATTGGCACCGACTTTGTGGCCAAGGCCGCACCCGATGGCTACACCTTGTTGTTTGCGGCCGACGCATCCATCACCATCGCGCCCAATCTTTACACCAACATCCCCTACAACCCCATCCGGGATTTGAGCCCAATTGCCAACGTCATCACCGGCCCGTTTGTGATGCTGGCTTATCCGGGCTTTCCGGCCAATGATGTGAAAGAGCTGATCGCCTTGGCCAAAAAGCAGCCCGGCAAAATCAGCTACGCATCCAGCGGACCGGGTGGCCAGCAGCATTTGTCGGGCGAAATGCTCAAGAGCATGGCTGCGGTGGACATTGCACACATCCCCTACAAAGGTTTTGGCCAAGGGGTCAACGATGTGATGGCCGGCCATGTGCCCTTGATTTTTGGGGGTATCACCGCTTCCATCCAACTCACCCAGGGCGGCAAGCTCAAGGCCTTGGGCGTGACCAGTGCCAAGCGGGCCAAAGCCCTGCCCAATGTGCCCGCCATTGCCGAGGTCTTGCCCGGCTTCAAAATCGAGGCCTGGTATGGCCTGATGGGGCCCAAAGGCCTGCCTGCCGATGTGGTGAAAAAAATCAATGCCGATGTGCTCACCATATTGAAGCGGCCTGACTTTCTGGCCAAACTCAGCGCCGATGCCATCGAACCAGTGGGCGGCAGTCCGGAAGATTTTGCCGCGCAAATTGCGTCTGATTTGAAAGATTGGTCGCAGTTGCTCAAGTCCATCAACCTCAAAATGGATTGATCCAAGCCCATGAATGCCGTCACCGTTGCCGAACTCATGCGCACCCTGGGCCTGCAAGCGCGCTGCGCGGCAGCGGGCATGGCGCGGGCTTCGGCGGCGCAAAAGGCACTTGCATTGCGGGTGCTGGCGCGGC
>RFNL01000070.1 GCA_009927195.1 Betaproteobacteria bacterium
CTGGAGGGAAGGCGCTCGCCAGTGTGGCCTTCGCGCGCATAGACCGCGCATTCTTTGAGATCCCGCCCCATGGCTTGGGCCACCACCTCACCCATCTTGAGGGCCGTGCCAGACGGGGCATCGACTTTATGGCGGTGGTGGGCCTCGATGATTTCAATGTCGTAACCGGTGGCCATGGCTTGAGCGGCCAGCGCCAGCAACTTGAGGGTGACATTGACCCCCACGCTCATATTGGGGGCCATGACCACGGCGATGCGCTCGGCGGTATGTGCGATCAACTGCTTTTGTTCGTCGCTGAAACCTGTGGTGCCAATCACCATGTGCACACCCAAGTCAGCGCACACCTGGGCATGGGCCATGGTGCCCTCGGGCCGGGTGAAGTCGATCAGCACCTGCGCCTGTGCCAAGCCTTTGCGCAGGTCGGCCGTTATGTTCACACCACAGGCGCGGCCTGAGAAAGCAGTGGCATCGCTGCCCAAGGCTGGGCTGGTGGCCATATCCAAGGCACCCACCAGTTGGGCATTCGGGTCGTTCAGAACCGCCTCGATCAACATGTGGCCCATGCGCCCACTGGCGCCGGCCACGGCAATGCGCAAAGGGGTATGAGGCTTGTCCATGGGAGGTCGACTCAGCGCTGGCTGGGCTCCAAGGGTGGGTAGCTCATGCTCACGGGCGCGTCGTTGCTCGGGGGCGGGGCCGCAGGCGACTTGGGTTTGAACTTGCTCAATTCAGCCTCGCTGGCCTCAAGCTTGGGCACTTTGATGTCAATGCGCCGGTTATCGATGCGGGCGGCGAACTCGGCCTCGGTGGGCAAGTCATCGGCCTCATATCTCAGCAAGGCATCACCTTCAAAAAAGACACTGAGCTTGCGCTGCTGTGGCTGTGCCCCTTGTCGGCGCAAAGTGAAGGCATAGTCCCAGCGGTTGGCATGGAACACACTGGCCACCAACGGGGTCCCCAAAATATCACGCACTTGGCGCCGGTTCATGCCTTTTTGCAGCAATTGCACCTGTTCTTTGGAAACGAAATTGCCTTGCACCACGTCAAAACGATAGGGTGTGAGTGCGGTGATGGTGCGCTCTGCAGTGCGGTTGGCGGTTTCGCAGCCCGACAAACCCATGCACGCACAGGCCCACAAAACCACAGGCCAAGCCGCACCGCGCCAAAGCCGTGTGGTGAGGTTGGATACAAACGCTATCATGCAATGATTCTAGCCTTTGGGCTTGCATCTGAATGCTTGGCCCTCCCTGCCCCCTTAGCCATGGCCCACATCGACGATCTCAAAAGCACTGGCCTCAAAGCCACACTGCCCCGGCTGAAAATCCTGGAGTTTTTCCATGCGGGCGCGCAACGCCACATGTCGGCCGAAGATGTGTACCGATTGGTGTTGCAAGAGCGCGCCGACATTGGCCTGGCCACGATTTACCGCGTGCTGACCCAGTTTGAACAAGCCGGATTGCTGCGGCGCAGCCAATTCGAGTCGGGCAAAGCGGTGTTCGAACTCAACCAAGGCGAGCACCACGACCACTTGGTTTGCCTGGACTGTGGGCGGGTGGAAGAGTTTTTCGATGCCCAAATCGAGTCTTTGCAACACGAAGTGGCCACCTCCAAGGGCTTCCAGATTGCCGATCATTCCCTGAGTTTGTATGCGCACTGCACGCGCAAACCTTGCCCACACCGCAACACAACGAATTGATGCTCAGGTCAGCATGGCCTTGCGCTGGCGCTCGGCAAATTCTTCATAGGTATTGATGCCACGCAACTGCAATATGGTGTTACGCACCGCGGCTTCGACCAACACCGCAATGTTGCGGCCGGCCACCACCTGTATGACCACCTTGAGAATCGGCACGCCCAAGATGTCTTGGGTGAGCGGTTCATGGGGCAATCGGTCGTAATCGCGCTCCAAAGTTTCGCGCCGAACCAAATGCACGATCAGTTTGAGGCGCATTTTGCGACGTACCGCGGTTTCACCGAAGATGGCGCGGATGTCGAGCAAGCCAATGCCACGCACCTCCAGCAGGTTTTGCAACAAGTCAGGGCATCGCCCTTCCAGAGTGGTTTGGTTGATGCGGTAAATGTCCACTGCGTCATCGGCCACCAGGCCATTGCCACGTGAAATCAGCTCCAAACCCAATTCGCTCTTGCCCAAGCCAGACTCACCCGTGATCATCACACCCAATCCCAAAATGTCCATGAAGACACCGTGCATGGAAGCGCGATCGGCAAAATGCTTGGACAGATAAGCGCGCAATAAATCGATTACAAAAGCCGATGACTCGAGGGTGGAGAACATTGGAATTTGGGCCCGCTCACACATTGAAACCAGGGCTGGCGGCGCGGCCTGGCCATCGGCCAAAACCAAAACGGGCGGCTCCAATGTCACGATGCGCGCCACCCGGCGGGCACAGTCTTCGGGCGTGGAGTTGCTCAAATAACTGACTTCGCGCTGCCCCAGCAACTGAATGCGGTAGGGATGGATGTAATTGAGATAGCCCACCAAATCGGCGCCGGAGCTGGCCGCGCGCACCGCCACCTCGTCAAAGCGACGCTCGGATGCGCCTGTGCCTGCCACCCATTGCCAACCAAGCTTTTCGCGAAACGCCTCGAACAAGACATCGGCGCTGACAACGGTTGGTCTCAAACTGGGTACCCGCCTGTATGAATGCGTGGTGAAGGATTCATGGCAACACGCAATCCACGCTCAGGCCACTTGGGTCGACTTCCATGTCGACAAAATCTGGTACAGCTCGCCAGCGTCTTGGCTGGCCTTGAGGCGATCACGCACCCTACTGTCACTGAGCAATTCGGCGATTTCGGACAGGATTTCCAAGTGCTTTTGGGTCGAGGCCTCCGGCACGAGCAAAAATATCAACAAAGACACAGGTTGCTCGTCAGGGGCATCAAAACCGATGGGCACGGCCAGTTGAAAAACCGCAGCCATGGGAATCTTGAGGCCCTTGATGCGGCCATGCGGGATGGCCACCCCGTAACCCAAGCCGGTCGAGCCCAGTCGCTCGCGGGCAAACAAGCTGTCAGCGACAAGGGCACGGTTCATGCCATGGCGCTCTTCAAACAACAGCCCGGCCTCTTCAAAAGCGCGTTTCTTGCTGGTCACGTCCACACAGACCAAAACCTGTTCGGAAGGGAGAATGGCAGAAAGTCGGTTCATGCGGGTGTCACAAAATTGTGGCGAATTATGCACTCGTCAACGGTACAAACCCAAATATTTTGTGATACCTGCGTCGGGCTTTTGCCACATGATGAAAGTCAATTTTGTCCAACACAAGGCTGGACGGGTGCATTTTCAATCCCCGACCCACCAGATTGGGCTGACAAATGGTCCAGCGTCAGCGTTTATTCGCTCCAAAGGCCCCTGGTGTGGGGCGCTTTTGGGGGCAGCCTGGCCAAGCCCCGGCAATGGCAGCTACATGATGCGCTTGGCCGCGGTGTGCTGGTGGCTTTGCAACTTGTCTTTGTGACGCACCACCTGGCGGTCTAGTTTGTCCACCAAATCGTCGACGGCGGCATACAAATCGGCGTGAGCGCTCTCAGCGAACATGTCGCTGCCCTTGACGTGGATGTTGCATTCGGCCCGTTGCCGACGCTCTTTCTCCTTTAGTTTCTCCACCGTCAACAACACCTTCACATCCACCACCTGATCAAAGTGGCGGGTGATGCGGTCAAGCTTGTGGGTCACATAACTGCGCAGGGCCGGGGTCACTTCCAGATGGTGACCGCTGATCGTCAAGTTCATGGCGTCTCCTGTTGGTTCAAGTTGTCGCTCTGAGCACCCGCATGGCCAAGGCTGTTTGCGCACTCAGGCAATCCCACTATGCACCGGTGTCCTTGTTTTGACAACCACTTTGAACCCCAAAATCAAGTCTTTTGGCATCAGAGACAAAAAGAGCCGCGCGACGAGCCTGACAATCCCCAAGGGCCTGGTTCAAAGACTTTTTGGGGCCCTTATCGATGACATAATCGAAAGTTGCACAACATCGGAGCAATCTTCTTGGAAACCTGCCCCAGTCGGTAGCTTTCGGATTTCTTCGCGCAACGGGTCGCCCTGCTTGGGCCGCGCTGCCAGAGGTTCGAAAGCCGCCCTTTACCCAACGCCTTCGAAACCTGGTGCCAGACACCCTTTTGCCATGCTCAATATCTTTACCCTTGCCAATGGGCGCTTGTTCCAAGAGGAAATCGACTCCTTGGCAGAGTTGTCCCGTTTTCAGCCCATTTGGGTGGACCTTGAGTCACCCACTTTGGAAGAGAAACGCTGGATCAACCAGCACTTTGGTCTGCTCATCCCAGAAGACGCGATGGACGAAGACATTGAAGAGTCTGCGCGTTTTTACGAGGAAGACAACGGCGAGTTACACATCCGCAGCGACTTTTTGATCGCCAATGAAGAGGAGCCCCGCACCGTGCGGGTGGCCTTTATCTTGAACCAGCAGAATGAGGCCCTCAAGAGCCGTGGTGTGTTGTTCTCCATCCACGATGAAGACGTGCCGGTTTTTCGTTTGCTGCGCATGCGCGCACGCCGGGCGCCTGGCCTGATCGAAAACGACAAAGACGTGCTGCTCAAACTGTTTGACGCCGATGCCGAATACTCCGCCGATACCCTGGAAGGCATTTACGACGAGTTGGAAAAAGCCAGCAAACTGGTACTGTCAGCCGATGTCACCGATGCCCTGGCCGGCGACGTGCTGGCCGCCATTGCCCGCCAGGAAGACCTCAATGGGCGCATCCGGCGCAATGTGATGGACACACGGCGTGCGGTCAGCTTCATGATGCGCGCCAAAATGCTCAATGCCGAGCAATTTGAAGAAGCGCGCCAAATTTTGCGCGACATCGAGTCACTTGACAGCCACACCGCTTTTTTGTTCGACAAGATCAACTTTTTGATGGACGCCACCGTGGGTTTCATCAATATCAACCAAAACAAGATCATCAAGATCTTCTCGGTGGCCAGCGTGGCCTTGTTGCCGCCGACCTTGATAGCCAGCATTTACGGCATGAACTTTGAATTCATGCCCGAACTCAAACTGGAATGGGGATACCCCTATGCCCTTTTGTTGATGCTGGCCAGCGCTGTCTTGCCGATGTGGTACTTTCGCAAACGCGGCTGGCTGCAATAAGCACTGCTGTCAGGGCGGCCAAGGTGTCGCACTCAAAACCCCTGACTTGCTGGGGGATTTGGTTCCCGGGTGTAATGCCTCCCACTCGATGGGGAGTAGCTCCATCCTTTGTCCCGCTACCTTTGGCGGGGCATTGGGATCAACAAATCGTCAATACGAAGCTTTGCTTCCGGTTTGTTGGGCACACAACAGCATCACCACAAGCTGAGCAAGACCTTCGATCCGTCACCCTTGGGTGCGGCGAAGCGTTGTTTGGCCCCGTCCTCCACGTTTTTGCACGCCTCCACGGGTAGTGATTGACCGTGCTTGGAGCGCTTTGTGGAACTCTTTTCTACCCCCTGGTGGTCGGCTTTGCTGGCCATTGTTTTGATCGACCTGGTCTTGGCCGGCGACAACGCCATCTTGATCGCATTGGCCGCGCGCAACCTCCCACCTGCCTTGCAACGCAAAGCCATTTTTTGGGGCACGGTGGGGGCCATCGTGGTGCGCAGCCTGATGACCTTGGGCGTGGTCTGGTTGCTGCAAATCCCCGGTTTGATGCTGATCGGCGGCCTGGGCCTGTTGTGGATCGCTTACAAGTTGCTGGGAGACTCGGCAGGCGAGCAAGAAGGCGCGGCTGGCCCGAACTCGTTTTGGGGGGCGATGAAAACCATCGTCGTGGCCGATGCCTTGATGGGCGTGGACAACGTCTTGGGTGTGGCCGGTGCGGCTCATGGGGCCATGGACCTGGTGGTGCTGGGATTGCTCATCAGCGTACCCATCGTGGTGTTTGGCAGCTCCATGGTGCTGCGTTTGGTCGAGCGCTGGCCGGTGATCATCCAACTGGGCGCCGCCGTGCTGGCCTTCACCGCCGCCAAGATGGTACTGGGCGAGCCGTTGCTGACCGAGTTTTTCCAATCATTGCCTTTGTCCGACCTGTGGCTGCAAGGCCTGGTCAGCGGTTTGGCCATCGCTGGTGTGCTGTTGGCAGGCTGGTGGAACAACCAACGGCAAAGCACCGATAAAAACACCCCGAGCATTCAAACTTAACACCCAAAGGAGATCTGCACCATGGAAACTTGGCTTGTTTACATCAACGACAAA
>RFNL01000335.1 GCA_009927195.1 Betaproteobacteria bacterium
GTAGGGCACATCGATGAACTTGGCCCCCAAGGACTCTACCTGCTCTTTCACGCTGGGGCGCACATCCGAGGCCTCGATCACCGCCCCCAAACGCTTGGCGGTGGCAATGGCTTGCAAGCCGGCCACGCCCACACCCAAGATGACGACGCGGGCGGCTTTGACGGTGCCCGCAGCGGTCATCAGCATGGGGAAAAAGCGCTGGTATTGGTTGGCTGCTTCCATCACCGCTTTGTAGCCTGCGATGTTGGCCTGCGAGGACAACACATCCATGCTTTGGGCGCGGGTGGTGCGCGGGGCGGCTTCCAGGGCAAAACTGGTCAAGCCAGCGCTGGCCATGCGTTGCAAGCCATCGGCATCAAAGGGGTTGAGCATGCCCACCAAGGTTGCACCCGCTTGGACCTGCGACAACTCCGCGGGGGTGGGCGGGCGCACTTTGAGCACCAAGGGGCAGGCCCAGGCCTGGGCGGCATCGGTGATTTCAGCGCCAGCGGCGACCAGTGCTTCATCGGTGGCACTGGCCGCCGAACCGGCACCCGACTGGATGCGCAAGGCATGGCCCAAGGCCTTGAGTTTTTTCACCGTCTCGGGCGTTGCAGCCACGCGGGTTTCGCCTGGCAGGGTTTCTGCAGGCACACCAATCAGCATGAAGTTCTCCTCTGGATGGGCCCATCGAGGGCGGGCCCAAGTCTAGTAATAAAGGGGGACACTAGCTTACCCGAGTTTCCCCCATGAAAAACAGGCCCGCAACGGGGCCTGTGGCTGGGGTTGGAACTGGGCCAAGCCCAATCAAGTTAGCGCTGGCTTAGGCTTTTTTGGCGTAAGCACTGCACCAGCCGGCACCCGCAACCTGCTTGCCCGCGAACAATGGGCAGCCCCCTGCGGCGTCGGTGGGCTTGCCTTGATAAAGTTGGCAATTTTTGCAGGCTTGGCCAGCGGCGTATTTGGGAAACTTTTTGACATCCACTTTGGTGGCATCGGCCTTGTAGCCCAAAGCCGTGGCTTGGGCATCATTTTCGGCCAGCATGGGGCCAGCGGCCATGGCTTGGCTGGCGGCCAAAGCGCCCGTGCCCAGGCTGAGTTGAACAATGAATTCGCGGCGGTTGGTCATGGTTTTCTCCAGAGTTGTGACTTGATAACGCCCGGGCCTGTCAGCGGGGTTGACAGCAGGCTCAACGTCGATGTGGGCATTATTGTCGCTCAGCATGGGAAAAACAGCCGGGGTCTGCACATTTGCCGGGGTAAAGCACTCGGCTTATCTCTTTTGGCTGAGCCGGCCCTTGAAATGGCGGCCGGCCAGGCGACGCAGTGGCGGGGGTGGCAGGCCGTCCAACGCAAGCGCGCAACACCAACCCCGAGCACCAGCGGCCCATCTGTTGTCATTCGGTTGACAATGCGGGCCATGGACATGCGATGGAAACCCAGTGTCACCGTGGCTGCGGTGATCGAGCATCAAGGCCGCTACCTGCTGATCGAGGAGCACACGCCCGAGGG
>RFNL01000234.1 GCA_009927195.1 Betaproteobacteria bacterium
TCACATGCCCAACAGCAAATCACACCCTTGTTGGTCAAGGGCGCGCCGATGCAATGGATTTTGGTGGCTTGCCCGCCAAGGCTGACGCGCCATGCCGGAAAATGGCTGACCCAAAAAGCCATTCAACGCTGGAGGCTCCAGTGGACCCAAGAAAACCTGCAACCCATCAAGGCCTTGCTGCTCCAGCGCGGCGACAAGGTGATCACCGAAGTGGCCTGCGGGCCCCTGGCGCAAATGACCCAGCAGTTGCAAAAAACCTGGGGCCCGGTGCGGGTGCTCGATGCGCGCCGCCCGCGCCTGGCGCAAGACATGCAAGCCGCCACGACCGATCAACCGCGCGAGGTCCACAACCCTTTGCTGGTGCCGGGGTCAGTGGCCTTCATGGGCACCATGATGACCTTGGCGGGGGACTGAATGGCGGCTTGTGGTCGCATCGGCGTGCATGGCCGCGGCCATCGCGTCAATCGCAAACAGGGGTGTGGATGACCGCGTTACCAAACGATTCCCATAATAGGGACACGCCGCAGACGCTTCACTCCACCGCCTTGACCATGTCTTCCACGACTTTTTTGGCGTCGCCAAACACCATCATGGTTTTGTCCATGTAGAAGAGTTCGTTGTCCAAACCGGCATAACCCGCCGCCATGGAACGCTTGTTGACGATGACGGTTTTGGCTTTGTAGGCCTCCAAAATGGGCATGCCGTAAATGGGTGAGCCTTTGATCATGGCAGCCGGGTTCACCACGTCGTTGGCACCCAAGATGATGGCCACATCGGCTTGACCAAATTCGCCATTGATGTCTTCCATCTCGAACACCTGGTCGTAAGGCACCTCGGCCTCGGCCAGCAACACATTCATATGGCCGGGCATGCGACCCGCCACCGGGTGAATCGCGTATTTGACGGTGATGCCTTTGTGGGTCAGCTTTTCCGCCAACTCTTTGACCGCGTGCTGGGCGCGCGCCACGGCCAAGCCATAGCCCGGCACGATGACCACGGTTTCGGCATTGCCCAAAATAAAGGACGCATCGTCGGCGCTGCCGCTTTTGACCGGGCGCTGCTCGGTGCTGCCTGCGGCGGCACTGCCGGCCTCGCCGCCAAAGCCACCCAAGATGACGTTGAAGAACGAGCGGTTCATGGCCTTGCACATGATGTAGCTCAGGATGGCACCGGATGACCCCACCAGCGAGCCCGCAATGATCAACATGCTGTTATTCAAGGAAAAGCCAATGCCCGCAGCCGCCCAACCGGAATAGCTGTTGAGCATGGACACCACCACCGGCATGTCCGCGCCACCGATCGGGATGATGATCAGCACGCCCAGCACGAACGACAGGGCCAGCATGATGAGAAAGGCGTCCCAATTGCCGGTGAACATGAAATACACACCCAATCCCACGGTGGCCAAGCCCATCACCAAATTCAGCATGTGCTGACCGGCAAACACCACCGGTGCGCCTTGGAACAAGCGGAATTTGTATTTGCCTGAGAGCTTGCCAAAAGCAATGACCGAACCGCTGAAGGTGATCGCGCCAATCGCCGCACCCAAGAACAACTCCAAGCGGTTGCCGTTGGGGATGTCCAGCGTGCCCATGCCTTGCGCCACGATGCCAAAGGCGGCGGGTTCGACCACTGCTGCGATGGCGATGAACACCGCAGCCAAGCCGATCATGCTGTGCATGAAAGCGACCAGCTCGGGCATCTTGGTCATCTCGACGCGCTGCGCCATGATGGCCCCCGCGCCGCCGCCAATCACCAAGCCGAGCAGCACCCAGCCCAGGCCTTGCACAGGATCAACCTGACCGAATTGACTTGCTTGGTTGAATATCAATGCTGCCGTGGTGACCACGGCAATCGCCATGCCGGTCATGCCAAACACATTGCCGCGAATCGAGGTGGTGGGATGGCTCAAGCCCTTCAGGGCCTGGATGAAACAAATGCTGGCCAGCAAATACAAGAGAACAACGAGGTTCATGCTCATTTGTCAGCTCCAGCTTTGGGGGCTTTTTTCTTGAACATCTCCAGCATGCGCCGGGTGACCAAGAAGCCGCCAAACACATTGACCGCCGCCAGCGCCACGGCCAACACGCCCATGGTTTTGCCCAAAGGGGTGACGGTGAGCGCCGCTGCGAGCATGGCACCCACAATGATGATGGCCGAGACCGCGTTGGTCACCGCCATCAGCGGCGTGTGCAAAGCGGGGGTGACGTTCCAGACCACGTGGTATCCCACATAAATGGCCAGCACGAAGATGATGAGGTTGGTGATGGTGTGGTCCATGTTTATTTCCTTTTGACCTCGCCGCCCTGGGTCATCAAACAAGCGGCCACGATGTCGTCTTGCAAATCGACATGCAAGCGGCCTTCTTGGTTGATGATGAGCTTGAGAAAATCCAGCACATTGCGGGCATACAGTGCCGAGGCATCAGCCGCCACACGGGCGGGCAAATTGGTGTCGCCCACCAAAGTCACCCCATGCTTGACCACGGTTTGATCTGCCTCGGTCAGCGGGCAATTGCCCCCTTTCCCGTTGGCCCCTTTGCCAGCCGCCAAATCGACGATGACGGAGCCGGGCTTCATGCTTTTGACCATGTCCTCGGTCACCAACACCGGCGCGGCACGACCAGGGATGAGGGCGGTCGAGATGACCACATCGGCCAAGGCCACCCGCTTGGCGACCTCGACTTTTTGCCGCTCCAACCAGCTTGGC
>RFNL01000170.1 GCA_009927195.1 Betaproteobacteria bacterium
CAGGATGTCGTAGAGCGCACTCATGGTCGGGTGGCAATCTTCAAGGTCACTGCGGGCAGAGGGTGTGTTCGGCGGGCGCTCCAAGCACCCGGGGTGGCGCTGCGCTCCACTTGCCATCCCATCGCAGTTGGGTCTCGCCCTTCCAACCAGTCAAACAATGCCAGCATGGGCAAATCGGTGCCAATGGCGGCTTGGGTCATCTCGGCCAGGTTGGCAAAACGGCGCGTTTGGCCATTTTGTTGCCACCAGGCCCCTGCCGGTGACCAATGCAAGACCAAGCCCACTTGTCCCAGCGGTGAGAGCAAGGTCAACGCCCCTTGGTTGGCATCGCCTTCGAGCTCAAATTCGGCCGAGACACTTTGCAAGGGCTCTTGGTGCACGGTCAGGCTGAGACGGCCTTGCCAAAAACCCTCCCGCTGTGGGGTGGGCGCACTGGCACAGGCGCACAAAAGGGCAACCCAGCACAGCCATGCACCACGCAATCCGCTCAAAGATCCACTTTCAAACGCTTCAATGTCTCGCGCAGGGTTTCGTTGTCAGCATCTTTTTGCATGCCCTCGCGCCAGATGCTGCGGGCTTCATCGCGTTGATTGAGTTGCCATAAAACCTCGCCCATGTGGGCGGCAATTTCGGCATCGGCTTGGTTGGCATAGGCCTTCTTCAGCAAGACCAGGGCATTGGGAAAATTGCCCAGGCGAAACTCCACCCAACCCAAGCTGTCTGTGATGGATGGGTCTTGCGGGGCCAATTCCAGGGCGCGGGTGATCAACTGTTTGGCCTCGACCAAGCGCACATTGCGATCGGCCAGGGAATAGCCCAAGGCGTTGTAGGCGTGGGGCAGGTTGGGCTGGCGTTTGATCAATTCGCGCAGTTTGAGTTCCATGTCGTCCATGCGGTTGAGTTTTTCGTCGATCATGGCCAACTCGTACAACAAATCGTTGTCCTGGGGTTCACGCAACACAGCCTGACTAAGCAAGGCGTGGGCCTGTAGATACTGCTTGTTGTCGCGCAGCAGTTTGACCTCGGCCAGCAATTTGCCGCGCTCTTGACCGGCATTGTTGACCGACAGGTTTTGAATCAACATCCGGGCCTCTTCGAGCTTGCCTTGTCGGGCCAATAGCTGGGCTCGGCGGCTTTGGGCTTGAAGCAAAAAGTCAGGGTGTTCGATTTTTTCCAGCCAGGCCAAGGTGGTTGTTTCGTCCCGCAGTTTCTCGGCAACTTGCGCCAATCCCAAATAAGCCTGGGCCATGCCCCGTTGTGGTGGGGGGGATCTGTCTTTCACCACATCCAGATAACGCTGCAAAGCATCTTTGGCGTCTGGGAGCCGGTTTTCATCTGCATGGAGCAAGCCCAGCATCAGCCATGCTTCGGCCACCTGGGGTTGGGCTTGGGTCATGCGCTCCAATTGACTGCGTGCCGGCGCGTAAAGTTTGTTTTCGAGTTGCCACTGGATCAGCCCCAAACGCAACTCGGGGAACTCTGCTTTTTCCAAAGACATTTCCAGCAAAGCCATGGCACCAGGCACATTTTTTTCCAGCAAGTCCAAGGCCAGCAACCCTGGTGCCAGGGCAGTGGGTTCGGCGACATAGGCCTTGCGTGCAGCCTCCAAAGCGCCTGGGGCATCGTTGGCGGCCAGGCGCACGCGGCCCACACTGGACCAGGCGGCGGCGGCCGTGTCCGGTGATTGCAAATAGGGCGCAATGGCCTGCTCCAACACCGCAGCCGCCTTTTTTTTGTCAACGACTTGTCCGAGGTGGCGGTGCAGATGCGACAAGGTCAGGTTTTTTTCGTTGTTGGGTGTCAAAGCGACTTCTTCACGCAAGGCCTCCAGGCTGTCGCCCACCCGGTTCAAGGCCAACAAAATTTGCAAGATATACAAATTGGCAGTGCGAGAGCCAGGGTTGGCCGATTTCCAGGCGCGAGCTGCTTGCAAGGCTGCTTCCCCGGATCGCGATAGCAAGGCGAGGTCTACCGATCGCTGGTACAAGCGCACATCATTGGTTTTGCCCGCCGCGTCCAACAGCAAGGAAAATGCCGCACCCGGGTTGTTGTCGCGGGCATTGAGCTCTCCCAGCAAGACCTCGTAGAAAGCCTCCGCCATGAGAGCTGCATGCTGACGGGCTTGGGCTTGGGCGCGCACCGACGTGTTTTGTCCCCAAGCCATCCCCGAACATCCCAACCACAGACACAAGGCCCAGCAAGCAGTTTTTTTCATGCCCGGATGATAATCGCTGCTTTGTTTTTCATTGCCCAGCATGCCTGAATTACCCGAAGTAGAGGTCACCCGAATGGGCGTGGAGGGTCCCATGAAAGGGGCCTGCATTGAAGCGGTTTACCTGGGAAAGCCGCTGCGCTGGTCTTTGCAATGTTTGCCGCAAAGCTTGGTGGGGAGCACCATTTTGGATGTGCGTCGGCGCGGCAAGTACCTGTTGATGGATCTGAGCGAGGGCCTGCTGTTATGGCATCTGGGTATGTCGGGCAGTTTGCGCGTTTGGGCCACCAGGCCTGAGCCGGGCTTGCATGACCACTTTGATTTGTGCACCAACCAAGGTTGTTTGCGGCTCAACGATCCCCGTCGCTTTGGTGCAGTGGTCTATGCCCCGAGCGAAGAAAGCCCCCAGGCACAGAAATTTTTGGGCCACTTAGGGCAGGAGCCTTTGCAAAGCGGTTTTCAGCCACTGGGCTTTCACCAGGCCTTGCGGCAACGAAAAACCGCAATCAAGCCCTTGTTGCTCAGCGGCGCAGTGGTGGTGGGTGTGGGCAATATCTACGCTTGCGAAGCCTTGTTTTTGGCAGGCATTCGCCCCACGCTATCGGCCCAGCGCATCAGCAAAACGCGGGCTGCGGCCTTGCATGCGGCCATTCAGCAGGTACTTTCGCGCGCCATTGCCAAGGGTGGCAGCAGTTTGCGGGACTTTAGCGGTGCGTCAGGTCAAAGCGGTTATTTCCAGTTGGAAACCAAGGTGTACGACCGTGAGGGTTTGCCTTGCCAGGACTGCGGCAGCACCATTCGCCGAAAGGTGCAGGGACAGCGCTCCACTTTTTATTGCCCCCAATGTCAACGCCGTTGAGCACCTGGGCATGAGCCTGCATCGTTTTGCACCTTTGATCATCGAGTGGCAGCGCCGCCATGGGCGACACGATTTGCCCTGGCAAAAAAGCCTCACGCCCTATCCGGTGTGGCTGTCTGAAATCATGCTGCAACAAACCCAGGTCAGCACCGTCAAAGCTTATTTCGAGCGTTTTATCCAGCGTTTCCCAGCGGTGCAGGATTTGGCCCAAGCCGAGCTCGATGAGGTGATGGGTCTGTGGAGTGGTTTGGGCTATTACAGTCGTGCCCGCATGCTGCACCGTTGCGCCCAAATGGTGGTGCAAGAAAACGGTGGCGTATTTCCGCAAGACGTGGCTGCCCTGCAAAAGCTGCCTGGCATTGGCCCATCCACGGCTGCGGCCATCGCATCGCTGTGCTTTGGTCAGGCGGTGTCCATCATGGATGGCAATGTGCGGCGGGTGTTGACCCGTTTGCTCGCATTTGGTGAAGATTTGGCCACTTCCGCAGCACAAAAAAACCTCAATCGTCTGGCCCACGATTTATTGCCCACGGGCGTGTGGGTCCAGTCGATGCATCAATACACCCAGGGTTTGATGGATTTGGGTGCCACCGTGTGCCATACCCGACAGCCGCAATGTGGGCAATGCCCTGTAAAAGATTTATGCCAGGCCCATGCCAAGGGCTTGCCCACCAACTACCCGGTCAACACCCGCAAGTTGTTGCGGCGCGCGCAATCTTGGTGGTTGTTGATCCCCACCACCGCACAAGGCGCGGTGTGGTTGCGCAAGCGACCCGCCAGTGGAATTTGGGCGAGTTTGTATGTCCCGCCCATTTATGACAGCCATCAACAGGCCCTGCAGGCCGTTCCCACAGTTTGGCATGCGCGGATGCAAGTTCAAACCCCTTTTGTGCATGTGCTCACCCATCGCGACTTGCATTTGCATCCTTTGCATTTGCGCGTACCAGCCACTTCCACCTGGGGAGAGGGTCAGTGGTGGGCTCCCGCTGATTGGCCTGAGTTGGGCCTTCCCGCACCCCTGCGTCGCTTGTTGGGGCCTGGGCTTTAGCGTCGTTCGGCTTGTTCGCGGTGGCGAAACAGGGTGACCCATTCCCTGCGAAACCGCTGGGCCATTTGCTCCACCATGTACACAGAACGGTGCTGTCCGCCCGTGCAGCCAATCGCCACAGTGACATAGCTGCGATGGTCCACAGAGAGAGATGGCAACCAGTCGCGCAAAAAACGCTCTATGTCGTTGGCCATGCGCTGAACGCTCTCATGTTGCTGCAACCATTTCATCACCGGTGCATCGCTGCCGGTCAACTCGCGCAATTCGTTTTCGTAGTGGGGGTTGGGCAGCATGCGCATGTCGAACACAAAATCGGCATGCATGGGGATGCCACGTTTGAAGGCAAAAGACTCAAACATCAAAGTCAACTGTGCGGCCGGGGCGGAGATCAAGGATTTGACGTAGCTTTGCAATTTGGCGCTGCGCAGTTGGCTGGTGTCGATGACATGGGCCTTGTCACGCAACTCCACCAGCAGCTCGCGTTCAAGCTCAATCGACTCGATCAAATTGCGCTCCAAGTCAATGCTGTTGCTCAGGGCCTCGGTGCGTGAGAGGGGGTGGCGGCGGCGCGTTTCAGAAAAGCGCTGCACCAAGGTGTGGGTGCTGGCATCCAAAAAAAGCATGCGCACATCCACGTCTTTTTGCCGCACCAATTCCAATTCTGAGGGCAGCAAGGGCAAAGAGGCGGCGCTGCGCACATCCATGGCAATGGCTATGCGTTTTTCTTTGCGTTTTCGCTCCAGTTGCACAAACGGTCGCAACAACTCCGGCGGCAGGTTGTCCACGCACAAGTAACCGGCATCTTCCAAGGCATGCAAGGCCACAGACTTGCCCGAACCGGACATGCCGGTGATGAGCACCAACTCTTGGCGCACTTTTTTCATGGGACAGAGCCCTCTTGGCTGAGGTTTTGCAACATTTCGCGCGCATGGGCCAAGGAGGTGGCAGAGCGTTTGTCGCCGCCCAGCATGCGCGCGATTTCTTGCGTTCTCTGTTCGCCGCAAACGGGCTGCAATTGGCTGAAACTGCCCGCCTGATCGCTGACCTTGGTCACCAGCCAGTGGTGGTGGGCACAGGCCGCCACCTGTGACAAGTGGGTCACCGCCAACACTTGCCGATCGGCACCGAGTTGTTGCATCAAGCGACCAACCGTTTCGGCCACTGCCCCGCCCACACCCGAGTCCACCTCGTCAAAGATCAAGGTTTGGGCTTGGCCCAAAGCGCTGGTGGTCACGGCAATGGCCAGAGCGATGCGCGAGAGCTCGCCGCCAGAAGCCACTTTACCCACCGGCCTGGGCGTGCTGCCCGCATGTCCTGCCACCAAAAACACCACTTCCTCCAACCCACTGGATTGGCCTTGGTTCAATTTGTTCAAGGCCACCTCAAAGCGACCGCCTTGCATGCCCAGGCCTTGCATGGCTTGGGTGATCGCCTTGGCCAACTTGTGGGCACCCCGCTCGCGCGCCAGCGAAACCCGTTTGGCCTCGGTGTGATACGCCTGCGCCGCCATGGCCTGGGCCTTTTCCAGGGCAGCCAAATCGCTGGCCCATTCCAGTTGTTGGCGCTCGTTGCGCCAAGATTGCAGCAATGCAGCCAACTCATGCGGCTGGCGCTTGAATCGGCGCGCCAAAGACATCCACAGGCCCATCCGATCATCCAAGCTTTGCAAACTTTGCGGATCCAAATCGGTGCGGCGCAGCCAGCTTTGCAATGAATGCGCCGCGTCAGAGGCCTGGGCCAGGCTGGAAGCCAACACAGCGGCCAGACCCTCAAATTCCGGCTCAATCTGGGCTTGTTCGAGCAAAAGGTTTTGCGCTTTGGACAACTGACCCAAAGCACCACGGTCGTCGCTGTCGAGTTCCAGCAAGGCTTGCTGGGCGGCCTCCAGCAGGTTGTGGGCATGGCTGAGCCGGGTGTGATCAGCGTTCAAACTCTCCCATTCATCGGGCAGGGGATTGAGTTTGTCCAATTCCGCAATTTGCCATTCCAGCCGCTCGCGCTCTTGGGCGATATTGTCTTGCGCTTGAGCCGCTTGCTCCAAAGCTTGTTGGCTGTTGCGCCATTCCTGCCAAAGCTGGGCCAAGGTCTTGGTGTCAATGCCGCTGTAGGCATCGAGCAAGCCGCGCACCGCTTCCGGCCGTGTCAGACTTTGCCAGGCATGTTGACCGTGTATGTCCACCAACCATTCGCTGACTTCGCGCAATTGGGTGGCGGTGGCGGCGCTGCCATTGATCCAAGCCCGGCTTTTTCCTTGGGCGTCCACCGTGCGCTTGAGCAACAAGCTGTCGCTGACTTCAAAGTCAGCAGCTTGCAGCCACTGTTGCACTGGGGCGCTGGCATCGAACTCGGCGCTGACCTCGCAGCGCGCTGCGCCCTCGCGCACCACCCCGGCGTCTGCGCGCTCGCCCAAAGCCAGTTGCAGCGCGTCAATCAAGATGGACTTGCCCGCGCCGGTCTCGCCGGTGAGCACGCTCAGGCCAGATTGAAACTCCAAGTCAATGCTGCGCACGATCACAAAATCGCGCAAAGCCATGGCGCGAAGGCTCATGTCCCCCCCTCGTTCCAGTGGAGCTTTTTGCGCAAGGTGTCGAAGTAACTCCAGCCTTTGGGATGCAAGAAGGTTACTTTGTGTTGCGATCGGCGCACCGTGATGCGATCGCCGTGCAACAGTTCGGCCAGAGATTGCATGTCAAAGTTGGCGCTGGCATCACGACCCGCCACCAATTCAACCGCAATCTCCCCGGGATCGGCCAGCACGATGGGGCGGTTGGACAAGGTGTGCGGGGCAATGGGTACCAAGGCCCATCCGGATAAAGAGGGGTGAAGCAGCGGGCCGCCCGCCGACAAAGAATAAGCGGTGGAGCCTGTTGGCGAGGCAATGATCAGGCCGTCGGCCCGTTGGTTGGCCACAAAATGGCCATCCACCTCAACCCGCAACTCCACCATGCCAGAGGTTGCGCCTCGGTTGACCACCACATCGTTCATGGCCAGCGCATCAAACACGCACTGGCCAGCGCGCCATACTTTGGCGTGCATCAAAGGCCGTTGATCAACCTCGTACAAGCCCTCCAGCATGGGCGGCAGGATGGAAGGATAAGCCCCCAAGGCTATGTCGGTGATAAAGCCCAAACGCCCCTGGTTGATGCCGATCAGGGGTACTCCGGCGGCGGCCAAGCGCCGGCCAAAGCTGAGCATGGTGCCGTCGCCACCCACCACCAAGGCCAGGTCACAGTTTTGGGCAATACCCGCTACATCCAGGGTGGTCAGACCTTGCAGGTTGGTGTGGTTGGCAGATTCTTGCTCCAGACACACCTTGCAGCCCAAGCGGGTCAAGAAAGCCGCTATGTCTTGCAACACATCGCTCATCAAAGATAACTGTGCGGCACTCTGAGGATTGGGGTATTTACCAATCAAGGCGATTTGTTGAAAGCGAATGGGCATGGGGAAATTACATCACTAAAATCATCCGAAATCATGACCATCCTAGACGATCGCGCCAAGTTGTTGCTCAAAGCGTTGGTTGAACGCTATATCGCCGATGGGCAACCGGTGGGCTCGCGCACTTTGTCACGGGCCTCGGGCCTGGAGCTTTCGCCGGCCACCATTCGCAATGTGATGTCCGATTTGGAAGAGCTTGGCCTCATTGCCAGCCCACACACCTCGGCGGGGCGGGTGCCCACCGCGCGCGGCTACCGATTATTTGTCGACACCATGCTCACCGTGCAGCGCGAGCAACTCCAAGCCCCGGCTTTGGCGGCTGAACAACCCCAGAAAGTCATTCTCAGCGCCGCCCAACTGTTGTCTAACCTGTCGCATTTTGTGGGCGTGGTCATTGCACCCCGGCGCACATCGGTATTCAGACACATTGAGTTTTTGCGGCTTTCAGAGCGCAGACTGCTGCTCATCATAGTCTCGCCAGAGGGCGATGTGCAAAACCGTGTCATCTTCACTGAAACCGACTACACCACCAGTCAGTTGGTGGAGGCTGCCAATTTCCTCAACACCCAATTTGCCGGCATGGCCATCGAGCAGGTGCGCGAACGACTCAAAGGCGAGGTGGACAAACTGCGCAGTGAAATTGCCATCTTGATGCAGGCCGCTGTGGCCGCAGGCTCCGAAGTGATGGGGGATCAAACGGCCGAAGTCGTCATCAGTGGCGAGAGAAACCTGTTGTCGGTGAGCGACTTCTCCAGCGACATGGGTCATTTGCGGCGAGCGTTTGAGTTGTTTGAACAAAAAGCCCAACTCATCCGTTTGCTCGACGTTTCCTCGCAGGCCGAGGGGGTGAGCATTTTCATCGGGGGTGAAAGCCAGATTGTGCCCTTTGAAGAACTCTCGGTGGTCAGTTCTTCCTACGAGGTCAACGGCCAAGTGGTAGGCACGCTGGGAGTGATTGGCCCGACCCGCATGCCCTACGAGCGCATGATTCAAATCGTGGACATCACTTCACGTTTGGTCAGCAATGCCCTCAGCCACCCGCAGAAATAATCGGTCATGCGCTGGGCCCTGACGCTGAGCGCATTGGCGCATTTGTTGCTGGCCATGCATGTGGGTTTGTCTGTGGACGAGGCCCATTACGCTTTGTATGCCTACCACCTGGATTGGAGCTATTTTGATCATCCCCCATTGGTGGGCTGGTTGCAGTGGCCTGCGCTTGCCATGGGCGGGTCTGACCTCGCGTTGCGCGTGGTTCCCTTCGCCAGCGCTTGCGCCACAGCATGGCTGCTTTGGTTTTTGACGCGGCAATGGTTTTTGGGTTCTGCGCAAGACCTGGATGAACCAAGCGCAGCACGCGGGGTGGTGTATTTGTGGTTGTGCGCGCCCATGGTGCATTTGTTGGCTCTGGCCTTGGTGCCCGACACATTGCTGATGCCCATTGTGCTGGCGCTGTTGCATTTCACTTTGCGTTTGTCCAAAAGCTTGTCCACTTCTGGACCCAGCCAAAAAGGTATATGGCGCGATTGGTGCGCAGTGGGTGTCTGCTTGGGTTTGGCCGGGTTGACCAAATACACCGCTGTGTTGTTGGTGCCGGGTTTTGTGCTGGTGCTGTTTGTTTCAGTTGGTTGGCGTTGGCTGATCGGACCAGGTCCTTTGTTGGCTGCTGGCATTGCGCTGGTGCTGATCAGCCCGGTCCTGTGGTGGAACCATCAACACGATTGGATTTCGTTTGCCTATCAATGGGGCCATGCCGGCGGGCGAGACGAATGGCAATTCAAACGGGTCCTGGGTTTTGTGGCGATACAGCTTCTGGTGTTGGGTCCTTTGTCATGGTGGGCCTGGGTGCAAGGCTGGCGGCGCGTGCCTGATGCAATGCAGCGTTGGCCGGCTTGGGTCGCATTGGGCATGGCCTTGCCCGTGTTTGTATTGACCTTGGCGCTCTCGGGACGAGGGTCGGCATTGCCCCATTGGACCAGTTGGTCCTGGGTTTTGGGGTTGCCAGTGACCGCTTGGGCTTGGCGGCATGCGGGACCTGAACAACGGTATTGGTGGCACTGGGGCTTGGGGGCGCAAGCATTGGCGTGTGTGGCTTTGGGTGTTGGCTTGCTGATGGGTCGGCCAGCCAATCCGTTTGCCGACGTGCAAGCATGGCAAGGCGCAGCACTGCGGGCCGCCCAAGTGGCCCAGGCGAACGGTTTGCGCAACCTGACGGTGGTCAATTGGAGTTTAGCCAGTCGCTTGGCCTGGTATGCCCGGCCCATGCCGGTGGTGGTGGCGCAAAGCCACCAAGATCAGTTTGATCTGTGGTTTGGGCAGTTCAAGCCTGGTGACGATGCCCTGTGGGTGAATTGGTCGGTAAAGCCTTATCCAGCGCCTGTGAGCCAAATGGGGCAAGCTGGATTTGCCCAATGCGACCGGGTTGAGCAGCACGTGGGCCAACACTGGGGTCAGGTGGTGGCCACATTTGACTTCCACATTTGCCGCGATTGGAGGTCTGCCCCATGAAATGGACCGTGTCAATTTGGATAGCCAGCGCCGCGTTGTTGGCTGCTTTGGCCTTGCAGGCCAGCCCCTGGAATGCCAGTGTTTTCATGATCGTCAACACCTGGGGCGCACAGTGGTCTGCTGTTTTATGGTCGTGCCTGACGATATTGGGAGACACCTGGGTGGTGTTGGCCTTGTTGGCCATTGGCCTGTGGTGGCAACCCCAAGCCTTGTTGGCATTTGCATTGGCTGTGCCGTTGGCTGGAGCCATATCGCGCTTGACCAAAGTCATCAGTCAGGTGCCACGCCCAGCCGGTGCCTTAGATCCCGGCAGCTTTCACATCATTGGTCCGGTGCTGGAGTTCCATGCCTTTCCCTCTGGCCATACTTTGAGTGCTTTTGCGCTGGTCGGCGTGTTGTGGGCGGGCCGGCAGATTCGGTGGTTTGGCTGGTGGGCGTTGGGGGTGGCCGCTGGCGTGGGCCTCTCGCGCATCGCCGTGGGGGCGCATTGGCCAGCCGATGTGGTGGCCGGGGCCGCTTTGGGTTGGATGTGTGGCTCTCTCACCCAGGCTTGGGGCAAGCTTTGGCTGTCACGGCAAAGCCAAGCGCATCAAGACCGCAACCTGCGCTGGTTGGCCTGGGCTTGCCTGGTTTTGTGCGCTTGGACTTTCCAAGTCGATACCCACTATCCGCTGGCCCAGCCGTTGCAAGTGACCCTTGCGGCGATTGGCGTGCTGTCTTGCGCTTGGTGGTTATGGCGCACCAAGCAATCCCCCAACCGCTGAATGACCCGCCCTTAGAATCCTGGAGCGGGCCTT